>CAYLHM010000163.1:0-2785 GCA_964383485.1 uncultured Oscillospiraceae bacterium | reverse complement strand
CACAGGCAGAAAACAGAGGCGTTGCTATGAAATTTTCCACTTCCCTAAAGCTCAATCATATCTTCCGCCGGCTGTATGCCACCCCCGGCCATGCCAACGCCTACCTGGTGCTGTACGCCCGGAAAAACCGGCTGAGCGGCAACCGTGTGGGCATCACCACCGGCAAAAAGCTGGGGCACGCCGTGGTGCGCAATCGGGTGCGCCGCCGCCTGCGGGAGATCTACCGGCTGAATGAGCAGCGCTTCCGCCCCGGCTGGGACATCGTGGTGGTGGCCCGGGGCCGCAGCGTGGACGCCGGCTTTGCCGAGCTGACCCGTGCCTATCTGAGCCTGGCCGCCAAGGCCGGCATTCTGCAGGAGGCCCAGCCATGAAAAAGCTCCTAATTGCCCTGATCCGCTTCTATCAGAAGCACATTTCCCCCTGCTTCCCGGCCTGCTGCCGGTTCACGCCCACCTGCTCCAACTATGCCCTTCAGGCCATCACCAAATACGGCGCCGCAAAGGGTGGCTGGCTTGCACTGCGCCGGCTTCTGCGCTGCCACCCCTTTTACAAGGGAGACTACTACGACCCCGTACCTTAAGGAGGTATGTCCATGTTTTTAGCGTTCAAAATTTCGGATATTATCCAGGTGCCCTTTGGCTACATTCTGGATTGGCTGTACACCTTTACCACCAACTACGGCGTTGCGCTGATCCTGTTTTCCCTGGTCGTCAAGCTGGTTCTGTTCCCCATTCAGGCCAAGAGCAAGAAAAGCACCATGAAATCCTCCCGGCTCACCCCCTTGATCCAGGAGATCCAGACCCGCTACGCCAACGATAAGAATAAGCAGGCCGAGGAAATGCAGCGCCTTTATAAAGAGGAAGGCGTGTCCATGACCGGCGGCTGCCTGTGGAGCTTCGTGCCCCTGCTGATCCTGCTGCCCCTGTACTCTGTGGTGCGCTATCCCATTGTGTATATGCTCCACGAGTCCTCCGAGGTCGCAACCCAGATCGTGGAGATCATCAAGACCGCCGCCCCCGACCTGTTCAGCGGCAACAGCTACTACCACCAGATGATCGCCGCCAGCCATATCCCCGAATTTGCCGAGGAAATTAAGGCCGCCGTGGAGGTGAGCGCCAACACCCTCAAGGGCGTGAACTTCAGCTTCCTGGGTGTCGATCTGAGCGCTGTGCCCCAGTTCAATGTGTTCGCCTGGGACAAGTGGGACTGGGCGCACATCGGCAGCTTCCTGCTCCCCTGCCTGTCCGCCGGCAGCCAGGTGCTGAGTATGTTCATCAGCCAAAAGATGAACAATTCCCTGGTCACGGATCAAAACGGCATTCAGGACGAGGAGACTGCTAAAAATTCCCAGTCCAACCAGAGCATGAAGATCATGATGTGGATGATGCCCCTCATGTCCTTGTGGATCGGCTTCGGCATTCCCGCCGCACTGAGCCTGTACTGGCTGGCGCAGGGCCTGCTCTCCACCGCCCAGGATGTGTTCCTGACCCAGCGTTACCGCAAGATTTATGATGCCGAGGATGCCGAGCGCCTGCAGCGGAAGCTGGAGCAGGACCGCCTGGAGGCCGAAAAGGAGCGGATCCGTGCCGAGCGCCGGGCCGCCAACCCCGATGGCATCACCGAAAACACCAGCAAGAAAAAGCTGCAAAAGCAGCAGCAGCAGCGCTCCGATGCCGCCAAAACCGCCGCCGCCAAGGAATATGCGGCGAAAAAAGGCATTACATTGGACGAGGACGAGGGCGAGAAGCCCCTGTCCGGCATTGCAGAGCGCCCCTATTGCAAGGGCCGTGCCTATGACCCTGAGCGTTATTGCAGAGCAAATACGGAGGAATAACGATGGAAAAGATCCTGATTGCTACCGGCAAAAATTTTGACCATGCCGTAGAGGCTGCGCTGGCGCAGCTGGGCCTGGATCGGGACAGCGTGAGCATCGTCATGCTGCAAAAGGAGCGTGCCGGGTTCCTGGGCTTCGGCGCCCAGCCCTGCAAGATCCAGGTCACCTATGAGGTGGCGGATCCAGAGCCGGATGCCCCGGAAAAGCCCAAGAGCGCCCTGGGCGCCGCCTCCCGCTCCAGACGGACGGAGAAGAACCTGATCTCCGTGCCGGAAACCCCGAAGCCCGCCGAGAAGAAGCCGGAGCCGAAAAAGACGGAGGAGAAAAAGCCGGAGCCGAAAAAGTCCGAAGCAAGGAAGCCCCGGGAACCCAAGGTTCCCCGCACCGAAGCGGCCCCCAAGGAGCCGAGAACCTATGCGCCCGCCCAGCCGGGCAGCGTGGAGGAGCGGATCGAGGTCTTTCTCAAGGGCCTGCTGGAGCGTATGGGCTCCAACGCCCAGCCCCATGCCTGGAAAGAGGGGGAGGACAGCTACCGGGTGGAGTTCACCGGCGATGATCTGGGCTACCTGATCGGCCGCCGGGGGGATACGCTGGATGCCTTGCAGCATCTGGCCAACTACACCATCAACCGCGGCGCCGAGGGCCGGATCCGCATCAGCGTGGATGCCGAGGACTACCGCCAAAAGCGGGAGGAGAGCCTGCGCCGCTACGCCCGGAAAAAGGCCCAGCAGGTGCTGAAGAACCGGCGCCGCATCACCCTGGAGCCGATGAACGCCTATGAGCGCCATGTGGTACACGCCGCATTGCAGGATGTGGAGAATGTGACCACCCATTCCACCGGCAACGAGCCCAACCGCCGTGTGGTGATCGAGTATATCAAATGAACCAAAATCCCGCACCAAGCCCGGTGCGGGATTTTGAATGGACAACGAACAGTTGACATTTGACAAG
>CAYLHM010000162.1:0-2793 GCA_964383485.1 uncultured Oscillospiraceae bacterium | reverse complement strand
GCATGGCCTACATGACCGTCTTCCGGGCCATCGAGTCCGGCGTGGACATCATCGACACCGCCACCTCCTGCTTCTCCGGCGGCACCAGCCAGCCCGCTACCGAGACACTGTACTACGCCCTGAGCCAGTACGGCATCGAAACCGGCCTGGACGAGAAGCGCATCAACGAAATCAACGACTACTTTAAGCCCATCAAGCAGAAGTACATCGACTCCGGCCGCATCAACCCCAAGAGCATGGGCACCGATGCCATGGCCCTGGTGTACAAGGTCCCCGGCGGTATGCTTTCCAACATGATCGCCAACCTCACCGATATGCACGCCATGGATAAGTTTGACGAGGCCCTGGCCGAGATCCCCAATGTCCGCAAGGACATGGGCTATCCCCCTCTGGTCACTCCGCTGAGCCAGATGGTGGGCAACCAGGCCGTGACCAATGTGCTGGTGGGCCAGCGCTATAAGAACATTTCCAAGGAAGTGAAGAACTTCTTTAAGGGCGAGTACGGCATCGCTCCCGCACCCGTGGATGCCGAGCTGGAGAAGCGCATTCTGGACGAGGCCGGCATGACCGCCCCCCTGGACTGCCGCATCGAGGACAGCAAGCGCACCGGCGAGGACTTCGCCGCCGCCAAGGAGGCCCTGGGCGGCCTGGCTCGGAGCGAGGAGGATGTGATGAGCTACATCTGCTACCCCAACCAGACCCTGAAATTCCTGGAGGATCGGAAGGCCCAGGAGGAAAATGTGGTCACCTACACCATCACCGAGGCATAAGGAGGCAGGGATATGACATTTCTTGCATCCGACCTGACCCATATGAGCGTGGGCAATTCTGCCATTGTGGCATTGCTTGGCTATGCCGTCGTGTTCTTCGGCATTCTGCTGCTCATGGCTGTGGTGTACCTCATCGGTGCGGTCTTTATTGCCAGGGAGCGCAAGGCAAAGGCCCAGGCTCCTGCGCCCGCACCCGCACCCGTGCCTGCCGCCCCGGCAGCCGTGGCCCCCGGCACGGCCGGCGAGCTGAAGCTCCATGATGTGGAGCCGAAAACCGCCGCCATGCTCATGGCCATTGTGGCCGATCAAATGGGCAAGCCCCTGAACGAACTGCGCTTCATTTCCATCAAGGAGGTCAAAGAAAAATGAAATATAAAGTGACTCTGAACGGCCGCACCTACGAGGTGGAGGTAGAGGCCGGAAAGGCCATGCTGCTGGACGAGTACGAGGCCATCGCCCCCGCCGCCCCCACTGCGCCCACTGCACCCGCTGCCGCTCCTGTGCCTGCGACTCCTGCGGCTCCCGCCGCTCCTGCCGTTACAGGCGCCGGCGAGGTGGTTCCCTCGCCCATGCCCGGCAACATCCTGAAAGTGAATGTCGCCGCCGGCCAGGCGGTGAAATCCGGCGAGGTTCTGTGCGTGCTGGAGGCAATGAAAATGGAGAACGAGATCATGGCCCCCAAGGACGGCACCGTGACCCAGGTTCTGGTGAGCAAGGGCTCTACTGTTGAAACCGGCGCTCCTCTGGTCGTCATCGGCTAAGGAGGACGCTCCATGATCAATATTGGTGAAATTCTGCTGAATTTGTGGAATAAATCCGGCTTTGCCGCCCTGACCTCCGGCTTTCTCACCAACGGCGGCTGGCAAAACCTGGTCATGCTGGCCATTGGCTGCGTGCTTCTGTACCTGGCTATTGTGAAGAAATTTGAGCCGCTGCTGCTCACCGGCATTGCTTTCGGCTGCATTCTGACCAATCTGCCCGGCGCCGGGCTGTACCACCAGGAGCTGTGGGATGCTTTCATGGAGGAGGGCAACCAGTTCTATCACAGCTACGGCCATGTGCTGGCGAACGGCGGCCTGCTGGACATCTTCTACATCGGTGTCAAAACCAGCCTGTATCCCTGCCTGATTTTCATGGGCGTGGGCGCTATGACGGACTTTGGCCCCCTGCTCAGCAACCCCAAGAGCCTGCTCCTGGGCGCTGCCGCCCAGCTGGGCGTGTTCGTGGCCTTCTTTGCGGCCTCCGCCTCCGGCTTCTTTGATGCCCTGGAGGCTGCCGCCATCGGCATCATCGGCGGTGCCGACGGCCCCACGGCCATCTACCTTGCCACCAAGCTGGCCCCCCATCTGCTGGGCGCCATCGCCGTGGCCGCCTACTCCTACATGGCCCTGATCCCCCTGATCCAGCCCCCCATTATGCGGCTGATGACCACCCCGGAGCAGCGCAAGATCAAAATGGTGCAGACCCGGAATGTGTCCAAGGCGGAGAAGATCATTTTCCCCATCGTGGTGACCGTTTTCGTGGCCCTGCTGCTGCCGGATACGGCTCCGCTGATCGGCTGCCTGATGCTGGGCAACCTGTTTAAGGAGACCGGCGTTACCGACCGTTTGTCCGATACCGTGCAGAATGCCCTGATGAACATTGTCACCATTCTGCTCAGTACCGCTGTGGGCGCTACCATGGTCGGCTCCAACTTCCTCACCACCCAGACCCTGCTCATCGTAGTGCTGGGCGTGATCGCCTTTGGCCTGTCCACTGCGGGCGGCCTGCTGGGCGGCTTGGTGATGTGCTGGGCCACCAAGGGCAAGGTCAATCCCCTCATCGGCTCCGCCGGTGTGTCCGCCGTTCCCATGGCGGCCCGGGTGGCCAATGTGGAGGGGCAGAAGGCCAATCCCTCCAACTTCCTGCTGATGCACGCCATGGGCCCCAATGTGGCCGGTGTCATCGGCTCCGCCATCGCCGCAGGCTTCCTGCTCAGCGTGTTCGGCGGCTAACCCCCATACAATATCGCCGCACCCCCAAA
>CAYLHM010000161.1:0-2814 GCA_964383485.1 uncultured Oscillospiraceae bacterium | reverse complement strand
AGAGGCAACCTTCAAATATCCGGCAGCGTTCTGCCGGATATTCTGCATCACAGGGCATCCTTGGAGTATTTCGAGAAGCCGTCGCCCAGCACCTGGTGGGCCTCCAGCATGATCACAAAGGCGGCGGGGTCGATTTCCGTCACCAGGCGCTTCAGATCGGCGATCTGCGGGCGCTTCACAGCAGTCAGCACCACCTTGGTGCCGATGCGGCTGTAGGAGCCCTGGCCGTCCAGGAAGGTGGCGCCCCGGCCCAGCTCATCGTTCACCGCCTGCGCAATGGCCTCGTATTCCGAGGAGATGATCAGAGCCACCTTGGAGTAGTCGAAGCGGTACACCACCACATCCATAACCTGGCCCATCACAAAAATGCTGATGCCGCTGTACAGCATCTTGGAAGCATCCTGGAACACAATGCCGGTGAGGATCACCACCGATGCGTCAAAGATCGTATTGATCGTGCCGATGGGCAGATGCTGATAGTGCATTTTCAGCAGCCGCACCACGATGTCGGAACCGCCGGTGGAGGCTCCGGCGGCAAACACAACGCCCAGGCCAATGCCGCCCAGGGCGCCGCCGTAGATGGCTGCCAGCAGCGGCTCCATCTGGGGCACGGGGATCAGGGTAAACAGATCCAGGCAGAGAGATGACACCGATGCCCCCAGCACGGAGCCGAAGAAAAAGGTCTTGCCCACCTTCAGCCCGCCCACAATAAACAGGGGCAGGTTGATGACGGCGGTAGCCAGGCCCACGCTGCCTACGCCGATTACATGAATCAGCACCATGGCCAGGCCGGAAATGCCGCCGGCGTTCAAATCTCTGGGCAGCAGAAACAGGTCAAAGGCCAGGGCAAACACAGCGCTGCCCGCAATAATTTTAGCGGCCCACAGGATCCAGTCACAGGTTCTTTTCATAGGAGCCCTCCTCCATTTCAAATATCAAACTGAATTTGCTTTTCCGGGCTGTCCTCCGGCTTCAGGAGCGCTCCGGCGGCAGGCAGAGTCCTGCTGCGGTAGCGGCTGAGGTTTACAATGCCGCTGTCGGCTGCCGGCACAGCGTTGGTGAGGACGGCTTTCTTTTTCAGGGCCAGCACCGCCACGCCCTGGGTACTGCGGGTGGTTTTGGGCAGGAGCTGGGCGGTGGAGAAGATCATGGCCCGGCTGTCGCTGCTGTAAACGGCCACCTGGGTATCCTCTGCCAGCGCCATGCAGCCCCGCAGGGGACTTTTGTCGGAGAATGCGCCGGTGAGCTTCTTCCGGTTGGTCTTGGTTTCATAGGCGCTCAGCGGCACCTTGGCCGCCTTGCCGTTTTCATAGAAGAACAGCACAAAGCCGCTGTAGTCTCCCGGCAGGACGGCGGCGGCCACGGTTTCGCCGGTATCCATCCCCAGCTTTTGGGGCAGATAATCCCCCAGCTGGGAAGCCTTGCCATCGTCAAAGTCGGAAAGCCGTGCCTTGTAGCACTGGTACTGGCTGGTAAACACCAGCAGCTCGCTGCGGTTGGTGGCCTCCTGGGAGAAGGCCAAGCGGTCGCCCTCCTTGAACTTCTGCTCGCCGGACATCCGCAGGGATTGGGCGGTGATCTTTTTCAGGTAGCCCTCTTTGGACAGGAACACCGTCACAGGATAGTCGGGAACGGGCTCCTCCTCGTCCTGGGGCACCTGCTCCTCCACCTCGTAGACGATCTGGGTTTTCCGGGGCTGGCCGTACTTTTCGGACACCTGGGTCAGCTCGGAAATGATCACATTTTGCAGCTTTTTGGAGCTTCCCAAGATGCTTTGCAGGTCGGCGATCTCCTTTTCCAGCGCCCCTGTGGCCTTGGTCTGCTTGAGAATGTATTCCTTGTTGATGTTGCGCAGCTTGATCTCCGCCACGAAGTTGGCCTGGATCTCGTCAATTCCAAAGCCGATCATCAAATTCGGCACGACCTCGCTTTCCAGCTCCGTTTCCCGGATGATGGCGATGGCCTTGTCGATGTCCAGCAGAATACGCTCCAGACCCTTGAGCAGATGGAGCCGATCCTCTTTTTTCTGAATTTGGAAGTAGATCCGCCGCTTGATGCAGCCTGTGCGCCAGGCCGTCCATTCCTCCAGGATTTCCGCCACGCCCATGAGCCGGGGCATTCCGGCAATGAGAATGTTGAAGTTGCAGGGAAAGCTGTCTTGCAGGGGGGTCAGGCGGAAGAGCTTGGCCATGAGCTTGTCGGGATCCACGCCCCGCTTCAGGTCGATGGTCAGCTTCAGGCCGCCCAGGTCGGTTTCGTCCCGCATATCGGAGATTTCCTTGATCTTCCCGGCCTTGATCAGCTCGGCCACCTTGTCCATAATGACCTCGGTGGCGGTGGAGTAGGGAATTTGGGTGATCTCGATGAGATTGCCCTCCTTGACATACTGCCACTTTGCCCGGAGCTTAAAGCTGCCCCGGCCGGTGGCGTAGATCTCCCGGGTGGCGGCTTCATCGAACAAAAGCTCTGCGCCGGTGGAGAAATCCGGGCCCGGCAGGGTGCTGAGCAGGTCGTGATCCGGGTTTTTCATCAGGGCAATGGTGGTGTCACAGACCTCTTTCAGATTAAAGGAGCAGATGTTGCTGGCCATGCCCACGGCGATGCCCTGGTTGGCGGATACCAGCACATTGGGGAAGGTGGTGGGCAGCAGGGCCGGTTCCTTCATAGTGGAGTCGTAGTTGTCCACCATGTCCACGGTGTCGCAGTCGATATCCTTAAAAATCTCGGCGCTGAAGGCCTCCAGCTTGGCCTCGGTGTAGCGGGAGGCGGCGTAGGCCATGTCCCGGGAGTAGACCTTGCCGAAGTTGCCCTTGG
>CAYLHM010000160.1:0-2827 GCA_964383485.1 uncultured Oscillospiraceae bacterium | reverse complement strand
TGCGATTTCTTATTGGGGCGCTTCCCGGCGCAGCTGATCCGGCTGCATTGCAAGCTGGGTGGCCGCTGCCGCCAGCAGGGGCGCTAAAATCAGCCCCAGGATCCCCCACAGCCGGAAGCCCGCATACAGGGCGATCAGGGTCAGCAGGGGATCCAGCCCCAGCTGCCGGCCCACCAGCCGAGGCTCCAGCACCGAGCGCATCAGCGCCGCCAGCACATAGATGGCCAGCAGTCCCGCCGCCCGCAGATGCAGACCCTGGAGCATACACACCAGGCTCCAGGGCACCAGCACCGTGCCGGTACCCAGCACCGGCAGGGCATCGGCAAAGGCGATGATCGCCGCCCACACCGGGGCATAGGGAATGCCCAGGAGCAAAAAGCCGATGAGCAGCAGCCCGGCGGTGAGGCCCATGAGCTTCCCCTGGGCCAGGAGCCAGCGGCCCATGCTGGCTTTCAGCCGCTGTACCCCCTCCGTCAGCCCTTTGGGAAGCCGGGCCGCCATCCATTCCCGGATCCGGGGCAGTTCCCCGGAGATCATAAAGCAGGCCAGCACCCAGGTCCCGATGCTCAGGGCGCTGTCCGGCAGGGCGGTCACCAGGCCGGAGGCCCATTGGAGCATACCCCCGGCAAAAGCATCCAGCAGGGCCGTGCCGTCGGAAAACAGGCCGCTCACCGTCCTGGTCAGGAGCTTGCGCACCGTAGACGGGGTATGCCCGGCCAGCTCCAGGAGCAGGGTCTGGAGGGTGGCCAGACCGTCCTCCAAATCAGGCAGGCTCCTGGCCACCACGCCCAGCTCCCGGAGCAGCAGCCGCAGCAGCACCAGGGCAAGCAGCGCCGCCGCCCCCAGGCACAGGGCCACGGCAAACCCCGAGGCCAGACCCCTGGGCAGATGCAGCCGCCGCTGGAGCAGGCCCACCAGCGGCTCCGCCGCCAGGGCAAGCCCCGCCGCCAGCAGGAAGGGCCACATCAGCGGCAGGACATATTTCCCGGCGATCCACAGTCCCGGAAGCGCCAGCAACAGCGCAGCATACCGCCGCCTGGAATAGAAATTCATAAAATCTTCCTCACTCGTGTAAAAATGTGGAAAAAAGGCTTGCATTTTTAGAAATATATGCTACAATACAAAAGGAAAAACAAAGGGTTTCTAGTCAAAACCTACAAATTATACCCTCAGGAGGATGAAATATGAGTGACAAGCCCCAATTTTATCTGGTGGACGCCACCGCACTGCCGGAAATATTCCTGAAAGTTGCAGAAGTGAAGCGTCTGCTCTCCACTGGGACGGTGCTGACCGTACACGAAGCCACACAGCAGGTCGGCATCAGCCGCAGTGCATTTTATAAGTATCGGGATGCCATTTTGCCGTTCCACGATATACGGCACAATCGGGTCATCACCTTCCAATTTATGCTCCGGGATCAGGCCGGTATGCTTGCATCTATTTTGCAGCTATTTGCCCAGTTGGGGGCCAATATTCTCACCATCAATTCCATTATTCCCAGCGACGGCTGCGCACTGGTGACGATCTCTGCGGAGACCACCCACCTGACCACCGGGCTGGATGAAATGATGGACGAGCTGAGCCAGGTGCCGGGCGTGATCAAGGCACAGATCATGGCCGCCTAAGCCCGGCGCACACATCAAGTACCATAGCATCAAGGCTCCTCTGCAAAGGGGAGCCTTTTGCTGCCACCCAAGCCTCCCCCTTTGGGGGAGGTGGCCCGCAGGGCCGAAGAGGGAGCAGCGGCGAAGCTGCTTCCTTCCCCCCGGGGGTTTGTTCCGCCCGTTACGCTTTTATCATTCATCAAGCGTTGTGCGAGTAGGCACTGCGCAAGCCCTCTCCGTCACGGCTTCGCCGTGCCAGCTCTCCCAAAGGGAGAGCCTTTTTCCATTTCCCCTCCTCCAGCGCACCTTTTGTCGGCTTGTGGCGTAGAATGATCCGGAGGTGATGGGCGTGCGGATCGTTCAAAAATTCGGCGGCACCTCTCTGTCCGATCAGCGCTGCCTGATGACGGCGGCTCAGCGGATATCAGAGCGTGCCGCCCAGGGTGACCAGGTAGCGGCGGTGGTATCCGCAAGGGGCCATACCACCGACCTTTTAGTCCGGCAGGGTCTGGAGCTGCTGGAGCAGCCGCCCCTGCGGGAGATGGATGTGCTGCTCTCCGCCGGGGAGCAGGTTTCGGCGGCTCTGATGGCCATGGCTCTGAAAAAGCTGGGCTATGAGGCCGTCAGCCTTATGGGCTGGCAGATGGGCCTGCGCACGGATGGCTGCTTCGGCAATGCCAAGGTGCGCTCGGTGGATACCCGGCGGATCCGGGAGCTGCTGGAGCAGGGTAAAATCGTGGTCGCCGCAGGCTTCCAGGGCATCGACGGTCAGGGGAATATCACCACCCTGGGCCGGGGCGGCTCCGACACCACGGCAGTGGCTCTGGCGGCATTCCTGGGGGCGGAGCTGTGCCAGATTTATACAGATGTAGACGGCGTGTACGACCGGGATCCCAGAATTTTTCCAAATGCCCGGCGCTATGAGCGCATTGGCTATGATGAAATGCTGGCCCTGGCCCGTTCCGGGGCCCAGGTGCTTCACGCGCCCTGCGTGGAGCTGGGCAAAATCTATAAGGTGCCGATCCAGGTGCTGTCCACCCTGGCCCCCGGCCCCGGCACCATGGTGGGGGATTGACAACAGTTTCCCCACTTTGGAAAGGATCTATACAAAAAGCCCCTGACTTCCATGGCGGAAATCAGGGGTTGTTATAATGCAGACCAAAATCCGCCCCCTTTGGGGCAGGGCTGTTCTTACCGATTTTCGTTCTTCTGATAGATGCGCA
>CAYLHM010000159.1:0-2851 GCA_964383485.1 uncultured Oscillospiraceae bacterium | reverse complement strand
GCAAAACGCCGTATTTCAAAAATTTCCGTTCTGCGCCGGATTAGGAAAACCAACATTTTTCACAATTTTTTCCCTTCTGAGAAAATTTTTATGTGAATACTATGAAAAGATAAAAAAATATCCATTTTCCCCATTGATTTTGGAAGAATTTTGACATACAATATCATAGCAAGCGCGGAAAAGAAAGCGGAGAATATCGCAGAATGCTGAACATTGTACTGGTAGAACCGGAAATCCCCCAAAACTGCGGCAACATTGCCCGCACCTGCGCCGCCACCGGCTGCCGTCTTCACCTGATCCGTCCCCTGGGCTTCGACATTTCCGAAAAAGCCGTCAGGCGGGCCGGGCTGGACTACTGGCATTTGGTGGAAGTGCTGGAATACGGAAATCTGGAGGATTTCTTTGCCCAAAACACCGTAGAGCAGATGTGGTGCCTGTCCACCAAGGCCCCCCGGTGCTACACCGAGGCCCGGTATGCAGACGGCTGCTATCTGTTCTTCGGCAAGGAGACCAAGGGTCTGCCCGAGGCCTTTCTGGAACAGCACTATGCGCAGTGTGTCCGTATCCCCATGCGCAGTGAGGCCCGCAGTCTGAACCTGAGCAATGCCGTGGCCGTCACCGTGTTCGAGGCCCTGCGGCAGCTTTCCTTCCCCGGCCTGCAAGACTATGGAAAAATGCGGAGGTAATTCCGCAGGATATGGAGGAAATCAGAATGAACTACAATAAGAAGTCTATTGAGGATATTGATGTAGCCGGCAAGCGGGTGCTGTGCCGCTGCGACTTCAATGTCCCCACCAAGGATGGCAAGATCACTTCCGACAAGCGGATCGTTGCCGCCATGCCCACCATTGAATACCTGGTCAACCACGGTGCCAAGGTGATCCTCTGCTCCCACATGGGCAAGCCCAAGGGCGAGTGGAAGCCGGAGCTGAGCCTGAAGATTGTCGCCAAGCGCATCTCCGAGCTGCTGGGCAAGGAGGTCATCATGGCCGATGATGTGGCCGGCCCCGATGCCCAGGCCAAGGCCGCCGCTCTGGAGGACGGCGATGTGATGCTGCTGGAGAACACCCGCTTCATCAAGGGCGAGACCAAGAACGACCCCGAGCTGAGCAAGGCGCTGGCCGGACTTGCGGACATTTTCGTCAACGATGCGTTCGGCACCGCACACCGTGCCCACTCCTCTACCGCCGGTGTGGCGGACTATCTGCCCGCCGTCTGCGGCTTCCTGGTGCAGAAGGAGGTCGGCATCATGGGCAAGGCTCTGGCCAATCCCGACCGGCCCTTCGTTGCCATTCTGGGCGGCGCCAAGGTATCCGATAAGCTCAATGTCATCAACAACCTCCTGGAAAAGGTGGACACCCTGATCATCGGCGGCGGCATGGCCTATACCTTCCTGGCCGCCAAGGGCTACAGCGTGGGCAACAGCCTGCTGGACACCGAGAAGATCGACTACTGCCGGGATATGATGGCCAAGGCCGAGGCCAAGGGCGTGAAGCTGCTGCTGCCCATCGACACCGTGGTGGCCGACCACTTCCCCGACCCCATCGACGGCCCCATTGAGATCAGCACCGTTGCCGCCGATGCCATTCCCGACGGCAAAGAGGGCCTGGATATTGGCGAGGGCACCCGCACCCTGTTTGCCGATGCCGTGAAGAACGCCAAGACCGTGGTGTGGAACGGCCCCATGGGCGTGTTCGAGAACCCCACCCTGGCCAAGGGCACCGTTGCCATGGCTCAGGCCCTGGCGGACTCCGATGCCGTAACCATTGTTGGCGGCGGTGACAGTGCGGCAGCCTGCGAGCAGCTGGGCTTTGCGGATAAAATCACCCACATCTCCACCGGCGGCGGCGCCTCTCTGGAATTTCTGGAGGGCCTGGAGCTGCCCGGCATTGCCTGCCTGGAGGACAAGTAAGAAGTTCCCCTGATTTCCTGCGGTGGGGGCGGCAGCGCCCCCACCTTTTCCCCCAAGGATTTTTTGAATATGCATTCTCGCATTGAGTATTCAATGTACACATATATATTGTATGAAGGAGTATCATTATGAATAGAAAATACCGCAAGACCCTCATTGCCGGCAACTGGAAGATGAACAAAACCCCCTCTGAAACCCGGGATTTCATGACCCAGCTCAAGACGATCCTGCCCAAGGGCCGCTGGTGCGACATTGCCCTGTGTGTCCCCGCCGTGTGCATTCCCGCCGCCGTCCGTGCCGTCCGGGAAACCCGTGTGGGCATTGGCGCCGAGAACTGCAACCCCAATCCCTCCGGCGCTTACACCGGTGAGATCGCCACCAATATGCTGGTGGACGCCGGGTGCAAATATGTGATCATCGGCCACTCCGAGCGCCGCGCCATGGGCGAGACCGATGAGCAGGTCAATGCCAAGGTGCTGGCCGCTCTGGAGGCAGGCCTCGTGCCCATTATGTGCTGCGGCGAGAGCCTGGAGCAGCGGGAAGCCGGCATCACCGAGGAGTGGATCTCCATGCAGATCAAGCTGGGCCTGGCCGGCGTGACGGAGGATAAGATCCGCAAGGTGGTCATCGCCTATGAGCCGATCTGGGCCATCGGCACCGGCCGCACCGCCACCCCGGAGCAGGCCGAGGAGGTCTGCGAGAATATCCGTGCCGTGGTGCGCAAGCTGTACAGCTCCAAGAACGCCCGTGCCATCTCCATTCTGTACGGCGGCTCCATGAACGACAAGAACGCCTACGAGCTGCTGGCCCAGCCGGATATCGACGGCGGCCTGATCGGCGGCGCTTCCCTGGTGCCCGAGAAGTTCGTCAAGATCATCGAGGCCGCCAACCAGCCCACTGTGTAAAGAGGACTCAAAGTGCGGGGCAGCTTCGGCTGCC
>CAYLHM010000158.1:0-2855 GCA_964383485.1 uncultured Oscillospiraceae bacterium | reverse complement strand
ATGCTGGCCCCGAAATTCGAGGAGGCGGTCATCGGCCACGCCGAGGTGCGCCAGACCTACAAGGTCTCCGCCATCGGCACCATCGCCGGCTGCATGGTCAAGGACGGCAAGGTGACCCGGGATGCCAAGGTGCGGGTCCTGCGGGACAACATCGTGCTCCACGAGGGCGAGGTCGGCTCCCTCCAGCGGTTTAAGGATGCCGCCAAGGAGGTCACCGCCGGCTTTGAATGCGGCATGAGCATCTCCAAGTTCAACGATATCCAGGAGGGCGACATCTTTGAATGCTTCGTCATGCAGGAGGTCAAGCGATAATCTCATGCAATTTCATTTGGGGAGGTGCTTGAAAAATGGCATCTAATCGCATCATGCGCATCAACGAGGAAATTCAAAAGGAGCTGTCCGCCCTGCTGCGCACGGTGAAAGACCCCCGTGTGCAGGGGACGATGATTTCCATCACACGGGTGGAAACCACCACGGACCTGCGCTATACCAAGGTATTTGTCAGCTTTTTGGAGGAGGACCGGGCCGCCGAGGCCCTGAAGGGCCTGCAATCCGCCGGCGGATACCTGCGGCGGGAGCTGGGGCGGAATTTGCAGCTGCGCTATGCCCCGGAGATCGTCTGGACGCCGGACGACTCCATCACCTACGGCGCCCATATGCTGGAGCTGATCAACAAGCTGAACGCCCAGAGCGGCGGCGAGGACACATGAACGGCATCGTGATCGTAGACAAGCCGGCAGGCTGGACCAGCCAGGATGTCACCGCCCGCCTGCGCAGGGTCTTTGGAACTCGGCGCATCGGCCACGGCGGCACCCTGGACCCCATGGCCACCGGCGTGCTGCCGGTGTTCGTGGGCCGGGCCACCAGGGCGGCGGAGTTTTTTGAACACGCCGAGAAAACCTACGAAACGACTCTGCGCCTGGGCCTGACCACCGACACGGAGGACTGCACCGGCACGGTGCTGGAGCGGCAGCCGGTCGATATTTCCGAGCAGGAATTTCTGGACATTTTGCCGAAATTTCGGGGAAAAATCCAACAAATTCCGCCCATGTACTCGGCGCTCAAGGTGGACGGGCAGAAGCTCTGCGACCTGGCCCGCCGGGGCCGGGAGATCCCCCGCCAGCCCCGGGCCATCGAGATTTTGGAGCTGGAATGCCTGGAATTTTCCGGGGAGACCGCCCGGCTGCGGGTGCGCTGCTCCAAGGGCACCTATATCCGCACGCTGTGCAAGGACATCGGCCAGGCCCTGGGCTGCGGCGGCTGCATGGAGGCCCTGCGGCGCACGGCTGCGGGGGATTATGACATTGCCCAGGCCGTGGCCCTGGATACCCTGCTTGCGGCGGAGGATCCCCAGCGCTACTTGCGGGGCGTGGACAGCCTGTTCGCCGGGCTGCCCGCCGTCACCCTCACGGAAAAGCAGGAGCTGCGCTGCCGCAACGGGAACGCCTTTTCCGTGCCCTATGCCGACGGGCGCTACCGGGCCTATGGCCGCAGCGGGGAATTTCTCATGCTGGCGGAGGTCTCCGGCGGCGTTATGTCAACTATAAAGAGCTTTTTTGAGGTTTGAAAAAGCGATGGAACAAAATCGGAAAATCATCGCCCTGGGCTTTTTCGACGGGGTGCATCTGGGCCACCAGGCGCTGCTCCGGGCTTGCCGGGAGCTGGCAGGCGACCTGGGCGCCACCCCGGCGGCCCTGACCTTTGCCACCCACCCGGATGCTTTGGTGACGGGCACAGCGCCGGGGCTTCTGAACACCCCCGCCGACCGGGAGCGGCTGCTCCGGGCCTATGGCATGGCGGAAATTCTGGTGCTGCCCTTTGACCGGGCCACCATGGACACCCCCTGGCAGGCGTTTTTCCGCCGTTTGGTGGAGGAATTTCACGCCGCCGGGCTGGTGTGCGGCCATGATTTCTGCTTCGGCCGCCGGGGCGAGGGCCGTCCAACCCTGCTGCAAGGGGCCTGCCGGGAGGCGGGCATTCCCTGCGTGGTGGTGCCGGAGCAAAAATTGGAGGGCGTGACCATTTCCTCGTCCTATATCCGCCAGCTGCTGGAGGCCGGGGAAACAGAGAAGGCCATGCGCTTTCTGGGCCACCCCCATCTGCTTACCGGGCAGGTGGTGAGCGGCCGCCATCTGGGCCGCAGGCTGGGCTTTCCCACGGCCAATATGGTCATGCCCCAGGGCCTGCTGACCCCCAAGCTGGGCGTTTACGCCTGCCTGGCGGAGATCGGCGGCCAAAAATTCCCGGCGGTGGCCAACATCGGCACCCGGCCCACTGTGAACGGGCACCATGTGACCGTGGAGCCGTGGATCCTGGACTTTGACGGCGACCTCTACGGCCAGACCGTCACCCTGGAGCTGCACAAATTTCTCCGGCCGGAGCAGCGGTTTCCCGATTTGAAGCAGCTGCAGGCGGAAATCCGGCGCAATGCCCAGCAAACCAGAGAATTTTTCGCAGAAAAGCAAAAATGATGAAAAATTTTCTTTACTTCTGGGAAAAATTGTGTTATAATCAGCACGCTGGCTATGCCAGACGATATTTTTATGCCCGCTGCCCGGTTGAGGGATGTTCACCGACCCCCTACTGAGCTGCCGGCGAATTTTATGAAAGGTGGAAAAGATCCATGATCCAGAAAGAGAAGAAAACCCAGGTAATCCTGGAAAACGCAACCCACGAGGGCGACACCGGTTCCCCCGAGGTTCAGATCGCCATTCTGACTGCCCGTATCAACGAGCTGACCGACCATCTGCGTGTCCACAAGCACGACAATCACTCCCGCCGGGGCCTGCTGATGATGGTTGGTAAGCGCCGCAGCCTGCTGGACTATCTGGCCAAGAAGGACATCAACCGCTACC
>CAYLHM010000157.1:1733-2856 GCA_964383485.1 uncultured Oscillospiraceae bacterium | reverse complement strand
AACTCCAGCTTGGGCAGCTCGCCTTTCAGTTCCCTGGCAAGCAGGGCATCTACCGCCTCATGGGCGCTTAGGCCATGGTTGACCACGGCATCCACCGCAGAGATGATCGGTATTTCCACCTGATATCGCCGGGCAAGGGCCATGGCCGCCGGGAGGGCGTTGATCCCCTCCACCACCATGCCCACCTGGCGCACCGCCTCGGCAGGCTCCACGCCCTGACCGATGAGGAAGCCGCAGCGGTTGTTCCGGCTGTGGCGGCTGGTACAGGTGACGATGAGATCCCCCATGCCCGTCAGCCCGCTAAAGGTCTGCGGCGTGCAGCCCAGGCGTGTTCCCAGGCGGGAAAGCTCCGCCAGGCCCCTGGTGATCAGCGCCGCGCGGGCGTTGTCCCCATAGCCCAGGCCGGTGGAAATGCCGGTGGCCAGCGCAATGATATTTTTCAGCGCACCGCAGATCTCCGTGCCCCGGATATCGGTGTTGGTGTACACCCGCATATAGGGGCTGCTGAACACCTGCTGCACATATTCCGCCGTTGTCAGATCCCGGCAGGCGGACACAATGGTGGTGGGCAGTTCCGCCGCCACCTCCTCGGCATGGGTGGGGCCGGACAGGGCCACGAAATGCAGGCTGGGGTCACGCAATTCGTCCGCCAGCACCTCCGTCAGGGTCATGAGGCTGTCTGCTTCGATGCCCTTGGCCACATCCACGATGATTTGCCCATGGGGAATGTAGGGCTTCGCCGCCCGGGCGGTACTGCGGACATAGACCGATGGCACCGCAAACAGCAGGATATCCTGCTCCCGGCAGGCCTGGCGGATGTCCGCGGTATAGACAATTCCGGCGGGCAGCATCACCCCCGGCAGCTTGGGCTGCGTGTTGGTGCTTTGGAGCTGGACAATTTCCTGCTCCAGCGCCGACCACACGGTGACCTGCTTGCCGGTATTGCACAGCATCCTGGCCAGGGCGATGCCCCAGGTTCCGGCGCCCAAAATGCCCACACGGGCGGTTGTTTGGTTCATAGCACATTACTCCTGATCTTTGGAATATACGCCACCCCTCTGGGGGCGGATGCGGAACGGCGGCACCTAAAGGGCTTTGGAGAAGCGAACAAAATGTCCGCAGG
>CAYLHM010000157.1:0-1633 GCA_964383485.1 uncultured Oscillospiraceae bacterium | reverse complement strand
GCCCGTTCCCTACAGGGGCGCACCAATGCGTTCCTTCACGCCCATTATATACCCCTCTGTCCGGCTTTTCAATAAACAATCTGTAAATTTCAGGCCATTTTGAAGCGCCAAAGGCGATCCTGATCCTCCTGAGCGGCATAGGCGATGCCCACCCGCTTGTCGGTCACCACGCCGCAGGAGAAGCCGTCATCTGCGATCCACAGCTCATCCCGGTCAAAAATGCGCTGCCGGTTGAATGCCCCCGTGATGTCCAGGGCCTTGGTGAGCCGCCCCGGCCCCGGCGCCTCCACGCAGGCCCGGATCAGCACCGCCTGGGGCTGATTTTCTTCCCCGGTGACGATGTTCAGCAGCCAGTGGATCCCGTAGCACAGGTACACATACACCGTCCCGGCGGGGGCATACAGCACCTCCGTCCGGGGTGTGCGGCCACGGTGGGCATGGCAGGCGGTGTCCTCCTCTCCCCGGTAGGCCTCGGTTTCCAGTATGCGCATCCGCCGTTCCTCGCCGCCGATCCGCCGCACCAGCAGCTTGCCCACCAACTCGGGCGCAACCTCTAGGCAGTCCCGGTGGAAAAATTCATATCCCAAGCGTTCCATAAGCGTTCCTTTCCGCCCCTTACATGCTTGTGTCCATTTTGGACTGGATTTCCAGCAGCTCGCCGGTGACAGGGTGGGGAAATTGAAGACTTTTTGCGCACAAAAGCTGGGTTTCCAGGCCCATTTTCCGGGAAAAAGCCAGGCTTTCCGAGCTTCCGTATTGGGGATCTCCCAAAATGGGATAGCCCATGTATGCGCAGTGTACCCGGAGCTGATGGGTGCGGCCGGTGACGGGGCGCAGCTCTAGTTTACATAACTTTTCCCGCCGCTCCAGCACCCAAAAATCCGTGACCGAGGGCTTGCCGTCCTCCTGCACCCGGCGCAACAGGCTGGGCAGGGGCAGCCGGGCAATGGGCAGGTCGATCCGCCCGCTGTCCGCCGCCGGGCCGCCGAAAACCCAGGCATGATACCGCTTCTCCAGCCCGCCCCGGCTGTGCAGTTCGTTCATTTGTGCGTGTATATGGGCATTTTTTGCCAGCAGCACCAGACCGAAGGTGTCCCGGTCCAGCCGGGTCACCGGGTGAAAGGCGCAGGGCTGCCCCGTGCGCTCATAATACCCCGCCACCCGGTTGGCCAGGGTGCCGGTGATGCGGCTGGTGGATGGGTGAATGAGCATTCCGGCGGGCTTGTCCACGGCCAGGAGAAATTCGTCCTCATACAGAACCGTCAGCGGCCCCTGCTCCGCCGGATAATCCGGCACCGGCTCGTCCAGCAGGGCAGTGACCTCGTCCCCCGGCTGAACGGGATAGTCCGTGTGCCGGGGCACGCCGTTGACCAGCAGCCGGTTTTTCCACTTCAGCCGGTTCATCAGGCCGGCGGACAGGCCCATCTCCCCTCGCACAATGGAGGACAGGCGGCCCGCCCGGCAGGCGATATGGCGCAGTTCCATGGACATTCTCCCCTTAAAAGGAAACGCTCAAACGAAGGATTTCGCCTGGGCGTTTCGGATATCAATAAAAATTTGGAAGGATTTAGGCTCCCCCTTTGGGATTTGCGAAGCAAAACGAAATTCAAGGAACCTCTGAATATATCGCCTG
>CAYLHM010000156.1:0-2857 GCA_964383485.1 uncultured Oscillospiraceae bacterium | reverse complement strand
GCAAAAGTACCTGCTGCCAAAAGCGGCGGGTACTTTTTGCAATTTTTTCAAAAAATCTGCGTTGTAAAGTAAGCGTCAAACCTACCCTCCGTCTTGCATGGAAGCATCGGGCATGAGATCATATCCCAAACTTCAAAAGTCTTCTTTGCAGTCTCAGGGAGACTTTTGGCAAAGTGGGGGATGGCCGAATATGGAACAAAGTCTGCAAGTGATTACCGGATGCCCGTGTATGAGCAGCTGCATAAAGAATTGCTAAAACGGGATTTGCCCCATGCGGATGAGACCACCTTGCAGGTGCTCCATGAGCCTGACAGAAAGCCCCAGAGTGAGAGCTATATGTGGCTGTACCGAACCGGCGGGGATACGGACAAGCCCATTGTTCTGTACGAGTACCAGCCGGGACGGGGCGCAAAGCATCCGGAAGCGTTTCTGAATGGATATATCTCCATACGGACGGCTATGCCGGGTAACCTCTTATGAAATTGTGTTTTTCAAATTCCAGTTTATCCAAGACATGGACGGGCAGGAGCCTGTATGGACTGTTTCCGAAAAGGCCGATGCGCAAAAAACGCTGTGCGGAGTTTCCATTCCGCACAGCGTTCTTTATAAGATCATCTGTTCCTTTTCCCGGTGGGTCAGGCGCTTGACGGCGATCTCCCGTTTGAGGGCCTGGGAATGGGTTCCGCATTCCTCGATATACACCAGCTCCAACGGCCCACGGCTGCGGGTATATTTGGCGCCCCGGCCCTGGCGGTGGGCCTCCAGCCGGGCGGGTACATCGGGGGAAATGCCGGTGTAAAGGCTGCCGTCGCCGCAGCGCAGAATATACAGATACCAGCACCGTTCCACCTATTTTTTCCTCCTGATCAGGGAAAAATTCCGGCCCAGCAGAAGATCCAGCCCAAAAAAGGTGATATTCCCCAGCACCAGAGTCACCGCTGTCACCGCCGCTTCCGGCCCGGCAAGCTCCTGCACGGCCTCCTCCAGCCCCATTAGGCGCAGCAGCAGGCCGTACACCAGGGCAACGGAGGCATTGAACAGCAGCAGCTTCCACAGCACTTTCAGGGGAAGTCTGTCCAGCCGGGGCTTGACCATGGGGTAATAGCCCAGCACCGTCAGCAGCACCGCCGCCTCCTTATCCGGGGCCAGGAGCAGGGACAGCACCGCCACCGCCCCATACCAAGCCCAGGCCAGGCGGCTGCCGCAGCTCCGGCGCACCTGCTCCAGAGTCAGCAGGACGATCATCGGGCACACAAAGGTCGCCACCGGGATCAGGGTGCCGAGGCACATCACCACCACGGCAAGCGCCGCCGTCACCCCTGCCAGGGCGATGCCGGAGGCTCCCCTATTCCTGTCCACCCTGGGCCCTCAGCAGATCATTTTTAATATTCCACAGCTTTTCGGACAGATCCACATAATAGGTGTGGGGATTGTCGAAGCGCTTCACCTCGTCCCACAGGGTGTCCACCTGGGCCAGACAGTAGCTGCGAATTTCGTCCAGGCCGGGGCAGTTGTACACCAGCTTGCCGCCCCGGAAAATGGGTACCTGCAGCTCCTTGGCCGTGTAATTGTACACCGTTTTGGTCTTCCAGGTGGCTTCTGGGTCGAAGATCTTCAGATTCTTGCTGTCGTCCACGATCTCGTCGTACACGGTTATATAGTCGGCAATGGCCTTGCCCGTGTCCTTGCCATAGAAGCGGTACAGCCGCTTATAATGGGGGTTGGTGATCTTGGCCACATTTTCGGAAATTTTGATCTTGGGCAGCACGGTGCCGTCGTCCTGCTCTACAGCCGCCAGCTTGTACACGCCGCCGAATACCGGCTCGCTTCTGGCGGTGATGAGCCGCTCGCCCACGCCGAACATATCGATCTGCGCCCCCTGGAGCAGCAGATCCTGGATCAAATGCTCGTCTAAGGAATTGGAAACGGAGATCTTGCAGTCCGTCCAGCCGGCATCGTCCAGCATTTTCCGGGCCTTGCGGGTCAGGTAGGCCATGTCGCCGGAGTCCAGGCGAATGCCGCACTTGGTGATGCCCTGGGGCTTCAGCACCTCGTTGAACACCCGAATGGCATTGGGTACGCCGGATTTCAAAGTGTTGTAGGTGTCCACCAGCAAGGTGGCATTGGTGGGATAGATTTCGCAGTAGGCTTTGAAGGCCTCATATTCCGAGTCAAACATCTGCACCCAGGCGTGGGCCATGGTGCCGCCGGCATAAACGCCGTAGATCTGGTCGGAAATGGTGCAGGCCGTGCCGTTCACGCCGCCGATATAGGCCGCTCTGGCCCCCAAAATGGCCGCATCGGGGCCTTGCGCCCGGCGAGAGCCGAACTCCAGCACCGTCCGCCCCTCTGCCGCCCGGACAATGCGGTTGGCCTTGGTGGCGATCAGGCTCTGGTGGTTGATGGACAGCAGCAGGAAGGTTTCGATGAGCTGCGCCTCAATAGCCGGCGCCCGGACGGTGATGATGGGCTCTCTGGGGAACACCGGCGTACCCTCCGGCACGGCCCAGATGTCCCCGGTGAAGTGAAAATGCTCCAGATAATTCAGGAAATCCTCGCAGAACAGCTTCCGGCCCCGGAGATATTCGATATCCGCCGGGTCAAAATGCAGGTTCTGGATATACTGAATGATCTGCTCCAGGCCGGCGGCAATAGCGAAGCCGCCCCCGTCGGGGCAGCGGCGGAAGAACAGGTCGAAATAGGTGATCTTGTCCTTGTAGCCCTTTTCAAAATAACCGTTGCCCATGGTCAGCTCGTAGAAATCGCAGAGCATGGTCATATTGCGTGAATCGTTTACGATCATGGCGAAACACCTCTTGTAAAATATTGCCCTTATTATACGCCTCGGCGGGCAAAA
>CAYLHM010000155.1:0-2867 GCA_964383485.1 uncultured Oscillospiraceae bacterium | reverse complement strand
TGCTTGCAGGCGTAAAAATAGGCCATTTTGTAGTCCTCCAGCTCCGAGCAGCACCGCTCCAGCAGGGGCAGCGCCTCCGGGCAGCCCGGTTCCGCCGCTTCCAGCAGGGTGCGGGCCTGGGCAAAGTTTCCCTCTGCCATGAAAATTTCGGCACGAAGCAGCGCCCAAGCCGCCCCGCCGGGATCCTCCATGCCATCCAGCAGGGCCGCCGCCCGGCGCTGATCCCCCGCAGCATAGGCCTGACGGGCTTTGAGCAGGAGCAGCTCGTCCAAATTGGGCAGACTGCTGCTCGGATCCAGCCGGGCCAGCTCCAGCCTGCGCTGAAGCTCCAGGGCCTCCGGCATTTCCGCCGCCAGCAGCTCCCTGGCATAGAGCATCCGGCCCTCCCGGATCGCCTGCCGGGCCTGCTCCAAACGCTGACAAGCCTGCGCCAGTTCATTTTGCTCCGCCGGAGCCTCCTCCAGGAAGAACGCCACGCTTTTCCCCAGCCGCTGGGCCAGGTAGCACAGGGTGTCCATGGAGGGGCGGGCGGCGCCGTTTTCAATTTGGGACAGCATATTCCGGGTGATCCGATCCCCGCAAAGCTGCCGCTGAGATAACCCGGCCTCCAGCCGGGCTTTTTTGATGCGCTGTCCAAGCTCCATACCCGTACCCCCGTAATTCTGATTTACCCCTATTGTACCATATCCCGCCCCAAAAAACAAGCCCCTGCCGATAACCGACAGGGGCTTTCGTCCGTCTATTTTGGGGGAGATGAACAGCTTCCGTTGTGCGCCCGGCACTTATCGATGGAACAGATTTTCCAGCCAGCCCAGGCAGTCCAGCAGGAAAAAGCGCAGTTCATAGCCCTCCTGACCTTGCAGGGTGTTGGTCAGCCCCTGAGAAAAGCCCGCACCGGCAGCGGCATCGGAAAATTCCTGCTGATCCTGGGCCATGCACAAGGACGGAAACACCACGCACCACCAGTTTTTCCCCTCACCGGGGCCGATGGTGACCCGCAGCGCCTCATAAACACCCGCAGGCAGAGTAAAGCTGTCGTATTCCCTGGTGGGGAAATTTTCCTTTTCCAGGCTGACCGTGGCCCGGTCAGAGGAACCGGCCTTTTCCAGCACGGCATTGGCCGCCTGCTCCAGCTCCTCCAGACGGTCGGCAAGGAACGCCTTTGCCTGGGCCGCATCGGGCATGGCTTCCATGGCCTCCTGCACCGCATTCAGCACCGCATCCCGCACCTGGAGCTTCACCTCCTGATCCTCCTGAGAATTGGATGCCCCCACCACATGCAGACGAATAAGCTGCTCGTCCAGCGTGCGGCGATCCACAAAGGCCGTCAGGCAGCAAAAAAGGCCCAGGACCATGAGCAGAAATTTTGCGGTTTTCCAAAGAAATTTCATAAAAAACACCGTCCAAACTGGAATTACTACCAGTATGGACGGTTTTATGTGTGATTATACAGGTTTTGCCAGGAAGTTTCGCAGTCCGGCACGGTTCAGTGCCTCCTGAATGGGCCGGGCCTGCTCCAGGGTCTGGGTGATGCCGAAAATGGCCGAGCCGGAGCCGGACATAGCCACGCCCATGGCCCCATAGGTGCGGAACAGCGCCTTGATCTGCTCCAGCTCCGGGTGATCCGGGCCGACGGCGTACTCAAACACATTGCAAAGGTTTTCCGCAATGCCCTTCAAATCCCCCCGGCGAATGGCCCGATCCATGGCCTCGTGATCCGGGCGGCAGGGCACCGGCACCTGATCCAAGCAGCGGTACAGCTCCGGGGTGGAAGCGGAAAAATCCGGCTTGCAAATCACGAAGCAGCAGTCCGGAATGTCGGGCATGGGCGTGAGCCGCTCCCCCCGGCCCTGGGCCAGAGCAGTGCCGCACAGCACGCAAAAGGGCACATCGCTGCCCACGGCCGCACCCAAACGGGCCAGCTCCAAAACGGACAGCGGACTTCCGAAAGATCGGTTCAGGCCTCGCAGGACAGCGGCGGCATCGGCGCTGCCACCCCCCAGGCCCGCCTGGCTGGGAATGCGCTTGCAAATGCGGATCGTCAGCCCGTTCAGGCTGTGGCCGGTTGCGGAAAGGAACTGCTCCGCCGCCCGCCAGGCCAGATTGCGCCCGTCCCGGGGGATCCCCGGCTGATCGCATTCCAGTGTCCAGGGCTTGCCGGTGTCTAAAACCAGCTCCACATCGTCCGCCAGGGAAACGCCCTGCATCACGGAATACAGCTCATGGTAGCCGTCCGGCCGCTTGCCCAGCACATCCAGAGTCAAATTCACCTTCGCATAGGCTTTCTCTGTCAAAACTGTCATAACGACCTCCCGAAATGTTCAAGAAATAGGGAAAAGGACGCTGAAAAGCACCGCATCAATGGCCGTCCCTTTGCTCAATCACAGCTCAAACCGGGTTTGGCCGTCGCAGGGGATGTGGAGATGCTCATAGGCCAGGGGGGTCACGCAGCGGCCGCGGGGGGTGCGGGTGAGAAAGCCCAGCTGCATCAAATACGGCTCGTACACATCCTCCAGGGTCACGGCCTCCTCGCCGATGGTGGCCGCCAGCGTTTCCAGGCCCACCGGGCCGCCGGAGTAGTTGCGGATAATGGCGGTGAGCATCCGCCGGTCGATGTTGTCCAGGCCCAGCTTATCCACCTCCAGCCGGGAAAGGGCCATGTCGGCGGCCTCCTTGGTGATGGCCCCGTCCCCCAGCACCGTGGCGAAATCCCGCACCCGGCGCAGGAAGCGGTTGGCGATCCGTGGGGTGCCCCGGCTCCGGGAGGCGATCTCCATAGCCCCGTCCGGCTCGATGCCCATGCCCAAAATGGTGGCCGAGCGGGTCACGATCCGGGCCAGCTCCTCCGGGGAGTACAGCTCCAGCCG
>CAYLHM010000154.1:0-2887 GCA_964383485.1 uncultured Oscillospiraceae bacterium | reverse complement strand
ACCTGAAGCAACCGTCCCCCTGGGGGCGTATCTTCTTATGGAAAGGAGCTTTCTAATGCAGGAACGGATTATCAGCGTGCTGCTGGGAGCGGTGGTGCTGACCGCCGGTGCGCTGCTCGCCTTTTTAGGCGGCATGACCAAAAAACAGAAAACCATGATGACCCGCATTTTCATCTCCGCTGCGATCCTTTTTGGACTGCAAGCTGTTTCTGCGGAGAAATGGAGCAGCCTGGACGGTTTCCTGTTCCCGTCGGCGGGGCGCTGGCTCCGCCTGGCCTGCTATTTTGCGGACTATCTCATGATCGGCATAGACATCCTGAAAAAGGCCGCAAAGGGCATTCGCAACCGCCGGGTGTTTGACGAAAACTTCCTCATGGCCGTGGCCACCGTGGGCGCTATGGCCCTGGCTATTTATGAAAACGGCGACTATCTGGAAGCCATTGCCGTCATGCTGTTTTACCAGATCGGCGAGTGGTTCCAGGGCTACGCCGTGGGCAAAAGCCGCCGGAATATCAGCAATTTGATGGACATCCGCCCCGACTATGCCAATGTGGAAGCGGACGGCAGGCTGGAGCAGGTGGACCCGGACGAGGTGGGCATCGGCAGCATCATTGTGGTGCAGCCGGGTGAAAAGGTGCCCATCGACGGCGTGATCATCGAGGGCAGCTCCAGCTTAAACACCAGCGCCCTTACCGGCGAAAGTCTGCCCAGAGAGGTAAAGGCCGGGGACGAGGTGATCAGCGGCTGCATCAGCATGACCGGCGTGCTGAAGATCCGCACCACCAAGGAGTTTGGGGAGTCCACGGTGTCGAAAATTCTGGATCTGGTGGAAAATGCCAGCTCCCGGAAGTCGAGATCCGAGGATTTCATTTCCAAATTCGCAAAAATCTACACCCCCGCCGTGTGCTACAGCGCTCTGGCCCTGGCGATCCTGCCGCCCCTGGTGCGCCTGCTGCTCCTGGGCCTGGGGGCCGACTGGGGTACCTGGATCTACCGTGCCCTGACCTTCCTGGTCATCAGCTGCCCCTGCGCCCTGGTGATCAGTATCCCTCTGAGCTTTTTCGCCGGGATCGGCGGCGCCAGCAGCCAGGGCATTCTGGTGAAAGGCTCCAACTATCTGGAAATCCTGTCCAAAACCAAGGTCGTGGTGTTCGACAAGACCGGCACGCTGACCCAGGGCGTTTTTGAGGTCAGCGGCATTCACCACAATGTCCTGGAGGACGAGAAGCTCCTGGAGTATGCGGCCCTGGCGGAGAGCGCCTCCTCCCACCCCATCAGCAAGAGCCTGCAGCGGGCCTACGGCAAGGAGCCGGACCGCTCCCGGGTCAGCGACATTCGGGAAATCAGCGGCAACGGTGTCATGGCCAGGGTGGACGGCGTGGAGGTGGCTGTCGGCAACGACAAGCTGATGCGGTCGCTGAATGTGTCCTACTGCGACTGCCACCAAACCGGCACCATTATCCACATGGCCGTGGACGGAGAATATGCCGGGCATATCGTGATCTCCGACATTGTCAAGCCCCATTCCAAGGCGGCGATTGCGGCTTTGAAGTCGGCGGGGGTGGAAAAGACCGTCATGCTCACCGGCGATGCCAAAAAAGTGGCCGATCAGGTGGCTGCTTCCTTAGGCATTGACGAGGTTTACAGCGAGCTGCTTCCGGCGGATAAGGTGGAGAAAGTGGAACAGCTTCTGTCCGGCAGGCACGGAAAAGCAAAGCTGGCCTTCGTGGGGGACGGCATCAACGATGCCCCGGTGCTTTCCCGGGCGGATATCGGGGTGGCCATGGGCGCCATGGGCTCCGATGCGGCGATCGAGGCGGCGGACATTGTACTGATGGACGACGACCCCATGAAAATCGCAAAGGCGATCAAAATTTCCAGGAAGTGCCTGGGCATCGTCTACCAGAACATCGTGCTGGCCCTGACCGTGAAATTTGCCTGCCTGGCCCTGGGTGCCGTGGGCGTTGCCAATATGTACCTGGCGATTTTTGCCGATGTGGGCGTGATGGTCCTGGCGGTGCTGAATGCAATCAGATGTTTGTTCGTTAAGAGACTGTAAAATTGGAACCGAAATCCCTCAATTTCATCGGCGTTTTCCCAAAAAAATGCTTGACTTCCCCGGTTTTGTATGCTAAAATAGTTCAGCCGCATTGAAGGGGCTGAAGTTGGTGCGCCCTGCGCCACGCCCTTAGAGCGAGACTACACATGATGAAGTAGGTGAAACAAATGAAAGCAGTGATCGTTACCGGCGGGAAGCAGTACACCGTCGCCGAGGGCGATGTGGTCTATGTGGAAAAGCTGAACGCCGAGGGCGAAGTCCGGTTTGACCAGGTCCTGGCCGTGCTGGACGGCGAAAACTCCAAGCTGGGCAATCCCACCGTGGAGGGCGCCAGTGTCCAGGCCAAGGTCGTGAAGAACGGCAAGGGCAAGAAAATCTATGTTCTGCGCTACAAGGCCAAGAAGAACGAGAAGAAGAAGATCGGCCACCGTCAGCCCTATACCAAGGTGGAAATCACCAAAATCGCCCTGTAAGCTATGACCAGGTGCGAATTTTTCACGGAGGGCGAGAAAATCACCGGATTTTCCGTCTCCGGTCACAGCGGCTATGCCGAGGCCGGGCAGGACATTGTCTGCGCCGCCGTCAGCGCCGTTGTTACAATGGCCGAGGCCACCGTCAATGATGTGTGCGGCGCCAAGGCCAAGGTCCGGGTGAAGGACGAGGATGCCCGCATCACCCTGACCCTCCCCGCCTCCTGCGACGAGGAGGACAGCGTTCAGGCGGTTCTTGCCGGAATGCTCCTCACCCTTTGCAGCCTGCGGGACGATTACCCCGATTATATCGAAGTTTTGGAGGTGTAACACCATGCTGAAGATTGGTATTCAGTTC
>CAYLHM010000153.1:0-2896 GCA_964383485.1 uncultured Oscillospiraceae bacterium | reverse complement strand
ATTGAATACAGACAAATTATATCATTTAGAATACAATATGTCAAGAGGGAGGTGCGACAGAAGATGAGTTTTTTTATTCCGCAAAAGCCGGAAAAAGAGGTAATCTCCATTCGCCTGCCGTTGGAGCTGCTGAGGGAAATCGATGCCAATGCCGCCAAGGCGGACATCAGCAGAAACGAATTCATCAACCAGTGCATCATCTACGCCATGGGGCATATGAAAGAAGAATTGTAAAAGCCTGACCGGGTCGGCCAGGCTTTATGTATAAGGTGTATCTTTTGGTTGCGTACTTTTCCGATGGCCTGCGCATGAAAAATACAAGTGCTTTCTGATATGCCCATCGGCGGCCTGGGAATTTTTAGCATTTACATTTTACTTCTCCTGTGGTATAATGTAGAAAATCACTCCAGGGAGCGGATTTCATGCACTTCGACAACACCTATGTGAAAATTGATCTGGATGCCATTTCCCAGAATTTCGATGCCGTGTGCCGCCGGGCCGGGCGGGCGGTGATGGCGGTGATCAAGGCCGATGCCTACGGCCACGGGGCCATTCAGGTGGCCCGCCTGCTGGAGGATCGCTGTGCCTTTTTCGGCGTGTCCTCGATGCTGGAGGCCCGGGAGCTGCGGCAAAACGGCATTCAAAAGCCCATTCTGATCCTGGGCCATACCCCGCCCTCGGCCTTTCCCATCGCCGTGGCCCAGGAGATCCGCCCTACCATCTTCCGCTACGACGATGCCCTGGCCCTGTCCGCCGAGGCCCGGCGCCAGGGGAAAACAGCGCCCTTCCACTTCGCCGTGGATACGGGCATGAGCCGCATTGGCTTTCAGGCCACCCCGGCCGATGCCGACCTCTGCGCCCAAATCGCCCGTATGCCGGGGCTGTATGCCGAGGGACTTTTCAGCCACTTCGCCACAGCCGACTGCGCCGACCTCAGCCGCACCCACCGCCAGGCGGCCCTGTTTGCCCAATTTGACGGCTGGCTGCGGGAGCGGGGCGTGGAGATCCCTTTGCGGCACCTGGACAATTCCGCCGGCATTCTGGATTTTGGCGGGCAATATGAAATGGTGCGCTCCGGCATCGTCACCTACGGGATGTATCCCAGCGACGAGGTGGATCCCTCCGGCCTGGCCCTGCGCCCCGCCCTGCAATGGCTCAGCCGGATCACCAATCTGCGGCTGCTGCCTCCCGGCCGGGAGATCAGCTACGGCGGCACCTATGTGACCCGGGAGCCCACCCTGGTGGCCACCGTGCCGGTGGGCTATGCCGACGGCTACCGCCGCGCTCTCTCCGGGAAATTCCATGTGCTGATCCGTGGGCAGGAGGCCCCCATTTTGGGCCGGATCTGCATGGATCAGATGATGGTGGATGTGACCCATATCCCCCAGGCGGCCCAGTCCGACCGGGTGACCCTGGTGGGCCGGGACGGCGACCGGGAGATCACCATGGAGCAGATCGCCGCCGCTGCCGACAGCTTCAACTACGAATTTGTATGCGGCATCAGCCGCCGGGTCCCCCGGGTGTACTACCGGGACGGCCGGCAGCTCTGCACCGTACACTACTTATTGGATGAATGACTATGAAAAAACAGATCTTGATATTCCTTTCTGCACTGCTGGCCCTTTGCCTGCTGGCCGGCTGCCAAAACGAGCCTGAGCAGCCCTCCGAGCCGGAAACCCAGGCCAGCACCCAGGCCAGCACCCAGGAACCCGCCGTGGAGCGCCAGGACGAGGTCGTCCTCAGCGTCACCGGGGATATGCTGATGCACCAGGCGGTGATCGACTCCGGGAAGACCGATACGGGCTATGACTTCAGCTCCATTTACCGCTATTTTGCCCCGGCGGTCAGTGCCGCCGACTATGCCGTGTGCAACCTGGAGGTCACCCTGGCCGGGGCCGAGCGGGGCTACTCCGGCTATCCCTGCTTCAACAGCCCCGACGAACTGGCCACCGCCCTGCGCAATGCCGGCTTCGACCTGGCCCTCACCGCCAATAACCACTGCTATGACACCGGCTCCGACGGCTTCCACCGCACCCAGCAGGTGCTGACAGAGCAGGGTCTGGCCCACCTGGGCACCAAGGAAAGCGCTGAGGAACCGAACTATCGGATCGTGGAGTGCAAGGGGATCCGCATCGGCATGGTGTGCTATACCTACGAGAGCGACATAGATGCCACGACCAAGCAGGTAAACGGCATTTCCCTGAAAGAGGATGACCGGCCCCTGCTGAACTCCCTGGACTACGGCAACCTGGATCTGTTCTACGCCGAGCTTTCCGAGAGCCTGTACCAGATGCGCCAGCAGCAGGTGGATGTGATCGTGGCCTTCCTCCATTGGGGGGATGAATACCACACCGAGCAGAATGCCACCCAGGAGCAGATCGCCCAAAAGCTCTGCGACATGGGCGTGGATGTGATCGTGGGCGGCCACCCCCATGTGCTGCAGCCGCTGGTACTGCTCAGCTCCAGAGCCGATGAGAGCAAAAAGACCATCTGCCTCTATTCCACCGGCAACTGCGTGTCCAATATCCGTACCAGCAGCACAAGACCCGCCCAAGTTGAGGACGGGGTGCTGTTCAGCATTAAATTTGTTCGCTATAGTGACGGCACCGTCGCCACCGAGGCGGTGGAGGCCCTGCCCCTGTGGGTCAAAATCCAGGGCGACAGCCAATACCCCTCGGACTTTACCATTCTGCCCCTGGACGGCGATCAGGAGGAGTGGAAAAGCCGCTTTGACTTAAGCGATGGGGAATTTGCCCAGGCGGTGGACTCCTATGAGCGCAGCGGCGTCATCTTGAACACCGGCCTGGAAGCGGTGAACACCTACCTGTCGGACAATCTGGTGCAGGTGGAGGCCGCCCTGGGTGTGGAATAGCCCATTAGCAGGCTGTTGAAAAAG
>CAYLHM010000152.1:0-2919 GCA_964383485.1 uncultured Oscillospiraceae bacterium | reverse complement strand
GCAATGACAGCTTGATTTCAAATTGTCAAAAAACCATGCCCTGCAGCGAAGTACAGGGCACGGTTTTGCGTTGTAAAAAGCAAGGGTCTTACTTTCCTGCGATGGACAGGTTTTCCACCAGGACGCTGGGGGCGCCGAAGGCGGTGGAGCCCATGGCGGAGGGGAGCTTGCAGTTGCTGCCCACGGCGGTGATCTGCTTGAGCAGGTCATAGAAGTTGCCGGCCACCGTGAAGGATTTCACAGCGGTGGTCTTTTTGCCGTTTTCAATGAGGAAGCCCGCACTTTGCAGGGAGAAGTCGCCGGACACGGCGTTGGCCCCTGCGTGGAGGCCGCCCAGGGAGTTGATATACACGCCGTTGCCCGCCTTTTCCAGCAGCTCTTCCTCGGAAAGCGCACCGGGGGCCAGGTAGAAGGTGAAGGGGCTGATGCCCACAGCGGAAGCATAGCCGCCCTTGGAGGCGTTGCCGGTGGTCTTTTTCCCGGCCACCGCCGCCGTTTTCAGATTGTACAGCAGGGTGTTCAGCCGGCCGTTCTCCACGACCTTCTTGCAGTGGGTGGGAGAGCCTTCGCTATCAAAGGGAATGGGGAAGGGGTTTTCCTTGTGGAACGGATCGTCCACCAGGGTGACGCACTCGGCGGCAATGACCTGCCCCTCCTGATTTGCCAGGCGGCTCAGACCCTTCTGGGCCACCTCGGAGGAGAAAATGCTGCTGAAGGTCGCCAGCAGGTCGGACATGGCATCGGGATCGAACACCACGGGATACACGCCGGTGGGGGCCACATCGCCGCCCAGCTTCCGAACGGCGTTGGCAGCGGCCTTGGAGGTCAGCTCGTCGTTGTCGATCTCGGACAGCACGCCCAGCTTGATGCCGTAGTCGTTGGCCATTTCCTTGCCGTCGGACACCACCGCAGCGGCGATCAGCCCGGCGATGGTATTCTCATAGTGCAGATCCAGGCCCTTGGAATTGTAGATCGCCGTTTCAATATGCTCGGAAATGCCCTGGGTGGAGCAGCCGTCCACCACGGCGGGGTCGGCCTTGTACAGCTTCTCCTGGGTTTCCAGAACCTTGGCGATCAGCTCCTCGGTGCTGGGGCTGGGCCGTTCCTCAAGCTCCAGCGGCTCATAGCTCTGGCCGCCCTCGCCCAGGAACTCCTGCTCCTCGCTTTCCAGCACGGAGGCATTGTCCAGGGCCTTGTCCACGATCTGCCGGGCCTGCTCGGCGCTCAGCTCCTCGGTGGAGGCATAGCCCATTTTGCCCCCGGACAGGCAGCGGAAGCACACGCCGCCCTCGGAGGAGCTGCTGAAATTGTTGATCTCATGCAGGTATGCAGAAGCGGAGCGGGAGTCCTCCGCCTGGTAATACAGCTCATAGTCCGCCACACCCAGCTCCCGGCACCGGACGATGACCGCTTCTTTGAACGCATTGAAATTCATGGTAATACCTCCTTATCTGCCGCCCACGGTGATGCTGGATACCCGGATCAGGGGCTGGCCCACATTGGTGGGAATACTGCCGCTGGAAGCGCCGCACATACCCTGGCCCATGTCCATATCGGTGCCCACCATGTCGATGTTCTGAATGATCTCGGAGCCTTTGCCCACCAGGCTGGCGCCCCGAACCGGCTCGCAGATCTTGCCGCCCCGGATCAGGTAGCCCTCCCGCACGGCAAAGTTAAATTCGCCGGTGAGGGGATCGACGGAGCCGCCGCCCATGTCCTTGGCATACAGGCCGTACTCGATGGAGGAAATGATGTCCTCGTTCTTGTCCGTACCGGCGGCGATGTAGGTGTTGGTCATGCGGGAGGTGGGGGTGTAGGCGTAGCTCTGGCGGCGGGAGGAGCCGGTGGAGGGCAGGCCCATGCGCCGGCCGTTGAACTTGTCCACCATGTAGGATTTCAGCACGCCCTTTTCGATCAGCACCTTGCGCTGGGCGGGGGTGCCCTCATCATCGATGTTGATGGAGCCCCAGGCGCCGGGGATGGTGCCATCGTCGATGGCGGTGACCTTTTCGTTGGCGATCTTCTGGCCCAGCTTGCCGGTGAACTGGCTCCGGCCATAGGCAACGGAGGAGGCCTCCAGGGAGTGGCCGCAGGCCTCGTGGAAGATCACGCCGCCGAAGCCGTTGTCAATGGCCACGGGCATGAGGCCCGCCGGGCAGTAGCCCGCTCCGGCCATGGTGACGGCCTGCTTGGCGGCACGGATGCCCACCTGCTTAGGGTCGATGAACTCGAACATCTCCATGCCCATGCGCCGGCCGGGGTTGAAGCCGCCGGTCTGGGTCTCGCCGTTCACCTCGGCCACGGCGGAGATGGACAGCCGGGTGCGGATCTGGCGGTCCTGGGTGTACAGGCCCTCGGAGGTGGCGATGAGAATGTTGTGGTCCACATCCAGCAGGGTGCCGGTGGCCTGGACGATGGCAGGGTCATAGTCCCGGGCGGCGAAGTAGCCCTCCTTCAGCACGGCCACCTTTTCGGCATTGGCCACGCTGGCCGGGACGATGCGCACGGGGTGGACATCGCCGAACAGGCGCTCCTTCAGCACGATGTCGATCTGGGCCGTTCCCTGGCCCAGGGCCTCGGCTGCCCGGCGGGCGCATTCCAGCAGACCGGCCTCGGAGGTGTCCACGGTGGCGGCCATGACGCTGCGCAGGCCCTTGTACACCCGGACGGAGGCGCCGGCGATCACCCGTGCGGACACGGAATGGACCTTGCGGTCGATCATTTCGATGGCGTTGCTGGTGGTGTTTTCAGCGAACAGCTCGGCATAGTCGGCGCCGGTGGACACCGCCGCCTGCAAAACCCGCTGACAGATTGCTCTGGAAATCATAGGCAAAACGCTCCTTTTTGAAATTTTTGCATTGCATGGGTGCATTGTACCACAAATCCGTTGCATTTGCAACCTTTTTCTGAAAATTCAAC
>CAYLHM010000151.1:0-2931 GCA_964383485.1 uncultured Oscillospiraceae bacterium | reverse complement strand
CAAAAAACCAGGAGGCGTATTTATGCCTGATTTTATTCAAATTCATCCCAGCGACAATGTGGCCGTGGCCCTGCACCCGGTGGCCAAGGGCACGGTTTTCGCCGGTGTTACCGCCGCCATGGACATTCCCCAGGGGCATAAAATGGCCCTGTCGGCACTGAAGATCGGGGACCAGGTGCTGAAGTACGGCTTCTCCATCGGCCATGCCACCGCCCCTGTGGCCCCCGGCGAGTGGGTGCATACCCACAACATGGCCACCAATCTGTCTGGGGAGGTGGAATATTCCTACCACCCCAATGTCCGCTTCCCGGAGCCCATTGCCCCGGCCCATTTCCAGGGCTACCGCCGCTTGGACGGCCGGGCGGCCATTCGCAACGAGATCTGGATCATTCCCACCGTGGGCTGTGTCAACGATGTGGCCAAGGCCCTGGTGCGGGAAAACCAGGACCTGGTCACCGGCTCCATCGACGGCCTGTACACCTTCACCCATCCCTTTGGCTGCTCCCAGACCGGCCACGACCACGCCCAGACCCGCAAGCTCCTGGCGGCCCTCACCAGGCACCCCAACGCCGGTGCCGTGCTGGTGCTGAGCTTGGGCTGTGAAAACCTGACCCACGAGCAGTTCCTGGCCGAGCTGGGCGACTTCGACCCCCGCCGGGTGAAGTTCCTCACCTGCCAGCAGGTGGCCGACGAGTACGCCGAGGGCCGGCGGCTGCTGCAGGAATGCGCCGCATTTGCCGGCCAGTTCCACCGGGAGGATATTCCCGTTTCCGAGCTGGTGGTGGGCATGAAGTGCGGCGGCTCCGACGGCCTGTCCGGCATCACCGCCAACCCGGTGGTGGGCCGCTTCTCCGATAAAATGTGCGCCCAGGGCGCTTCCACGGTGCTGACCGAGGTGCCGGAGATGTTCGGCGCAGAGGGCTTCCTCATGGATCGCTGTGTCAATGAGGAGGTTTTCCACAAGGCCGTGGACATGATCAACGGCTTTAAGTCCTATTTTATCCGCCACAACGAGGTGGTCTACGACAATCCCAGCCCCGGCAACAAGCAGGGCGGCATCACCACCCTGGAGGACAAGTCCTGCGGCTGTGTGCAAAAGGGCGGCTCCGCCCCCATCATGGATGTGATCGGCTACGGCGACAGCGTGACCGCCAAGGGCCTGAATATGCTCTATGGCCCGGGCAACGACCTGGTTTCCGCCACGGCCCTCACCGCCGCCGGCGCCCACCTGATCCTGTTCACCACCGGCCGCGGCACGCCCTTCGGGGCCCCGGCGCCCACCATGAAGCTGGCGACCAACACCCCCCTGGCTGTGAAAAAGGCCCATTGGATCGATTTCAACGCCGGTGTGGTGGCCGATGGTCAGCGCAGCCTGGACGAAGCCGCCGAGGATCTCATGCAGGCCGTGCTGGCCGTGGCCTCCGGCAAAAAGACCAGGGCCGAGGAACACGGCTTCCGGGAAATTTCCATTTTCAAGGACGGCGTTGTTTTGTAACCATGGCAAGCGTATCCAAATCCGATGAACAGTTTCGGAACTATGCCCTGAATGCCCCGCCCCTGCGGGTGCTGCTCACGGTGTGTACGCCGCTGATGCTCTACCAGGCCATGAGCACGGTGTTCAAGCTGCTGGACTCCCTGCTGGCGGCCCAGATCAGCTCCGGCGCGGCCTCGGCGGTGTCCGCCATGAGCCAGATCACCCTGATGATCAATGCCGTTGGCAGCGGCCTGGCCATTGGCGGCAGCATTCAGATTTCCGAGGCCTACGGGCGGGGGAACTACGACCGGGTGCAGCACCTGACCTCCACCCTGTACGCCATGGCGACCCTGGTGGGCGTGGCGGTGGTGCTTCTGCTGGTGCCCTTTGCCCCCGCTTTTCTGGGCCTCATGGGCACGCCCCAGGAGCTGATCCAAACCGGCACCGGCTATTTCCGGGTGGAAATTCTCAGCCTGGTGGCCAGCTTTTTCAACACGGTGTACATCGCCATCGAGCGCAGCCGTGGGCATTCCAGGAAGATTTTGGCGCTGAACATGGTGATTTTTGTGGTGAAGCTGTCCCTTTCCGCACTTTTCGTCTATGTTCTGCGTGAGGGCGTGATCATGATCGCCGTGGCCACGCTGGCCAGCCAGCTGGCGCTGCTTGTGTATGCGCTGGCGACCATGCCCTTCACCGAGGGGGCTTTCCGCTTCTCCATGAAAAAGGTGCGCTTTCGCCGGGACACGGTGCTGTCTATTTTGAACCTGGCCTACCCCGTTTCGGCGGAAAAGGTGCTGTTTCAGGCGGGCAAGGTCACGGTGAACGCCATGTCCGGCAGCTACGGGCCCCTCACCGTGGGGGCCTTGGGCATTTCCAACAACATCGGCGGCCTGACCACCTCCCTCCATGTGGGCCTGAGCGACGGGGCAACCTCCCTCATCAGCCAGAACCGGGGCGCCGGGCGCTACCGCCGCACCTTGCAGATGTACGCCTGGCTGGTGGCGGCGGAAATGGGCATTGGTGTCATCGGCCTGGCCTGCGTCAGCCAGACCCTGCCCTGGCTGGCCCGCATTTTCGCCCAGTCCAGGGAGACCTTCGACCAGAGCTTCTGCGATTTGATCGTGGATATCCACCGCTGGGAGATGCTGGGCTATATCACCCTGGGCCTGAACTCTGCGACCCTGGCGCTGCTGCTGGGCTATGGCTATACCAAGCTGACGCTGGTGCTGAATATAGCACGGGTGTTCGTGTTCCGGGTGCCGGTGCTGTGGTTTTTGCAGCATTTCACCGGCCTGGGGGCTGAGGCTGTGGGCGTGACCATGATGGTCAGCAATGTCTGCGCCGGATTGAGCGCCATTTTGGCGGCAATTCCCGTCCTCATCAAAATCCGCCGCCTGGCGAAAGAGGAGGAAAACTGCCCCCATGGCGACTGTGGCTGAGAGGGCCTGGCGGCTTCG
>CAYLHM010000150.1:0-2952 GCA_964383485.1 uncultured Oscillospiraceae bacterium | reverse complement strand
GAGAAAGCTGCGTTTTGGGCATTATTTCCGGCCCTCGGTGGTGAGGCCCACATTGTTTTTCGCCTTGCGGTTCTGCTTCAGCCACACATCCATCACCAGGCTGTGGGGCAGGAGCTTCACCTCCAGCACCTGGAGCTTTACCGGCAGGCCGTGGACGGACACATCCTTCTTCTTGGTGTACAGATCCCGCAGGCCGGTGGCGACCACATCCTTTGCCTCGTACAAACGGTTAAAATACTGCACCTGGGACTGGTTGGTTTGCAGTGCGTGGTTGAAAAATTCCGTCTTTACCCAGCCGGGGCTCATGGCCATCACCCGAATGCCGTCCTTTTTCAGCTCCCGGTTGATAGAGCGGGTGTAGCTCAGCACAAAGGACTTGGTGGCGCCGTAGGTGGTGATATAGGGCACCGGCTGGAAGGCCGACAGGCTGTCCAGCTCCAGAATATGGGCGCCACGCTGCATATAGGGCAGGGTCAGCCGGGTCATCATCACCAGGGCCTTGCAGTTCAGGTCGATCATGCGGCAGTCGTCCTCCGTGCTGATCTGCTGAAAATCCCCGAATTTTCCAAAGCCCGCCGCATTGACCAGCAGGCGCACATTGGGCTGCTCCTCCTCCAGGAGCCGGGCGTAACAGGCGAAGCTGGCGCTGTCGCACAGATCCAGCAAAATGGGCCGCACAGGGGTGGAAATCTCCTGCTTCAGACTCGCCAGGGCCTCCGCCCTGCGGGCAATGACCCAGATCTCGTCCACGCTGACATAGCTGCCCAGCTGTAAGACAAATTCCCGGCCCATGCCGGAGCTTGCGCCGGTGACTACTGCAATATTCATAAAAGTTCTCCTTTGTCCATGGAATGTTCTTGCAAAAATTGGATCAGCTCTGCCCGCCGATTGGGCAGGCGCTCGTCCACCACCTGCTCCAGAAGCAGCTCCAGAGCCCGGCCGACAGCCGGGCCGGCGTAGCCCAGCGCCAGCAGGTCCCGGCCGTTGACCGCCAGATCCCGCAGGCTCAGGCAGGCGTTTTCCTCCTGAATTTCCTGAATAATGTTGAAAATTTCCCCTTGATCCCTGGGAAAATCCCCATTTTGCAGGGCCAAAAGCTCCATGAGCGCATCGTGGCCGTAGCGGCTCAGCAGGCGGCGCAGGAGCTTGCGCTCCGCTTTGACGGTGTCCATGTGGTGCCGGATCAGGAACACCACCCGCTGGCGAAGCTCCGTGGGGGCTTTCAGCCGCAGAAGGATCTCCTCGGCCATCTGGGCGCTGCGCTGGGCGTGGCCGTAGAAATGACCAACGCCCTGCTCGTCCAGGGAAAAGGTGTCCGGCTTGCCCACATCGTGCAAAAGCGCCGCCCAGCGCAGAGCCGGCTCCGCCGGGACCCGCTCCACCGTCCGGCACAGGTGGGTGTAGAGATCCGTGTCGTGGTGGGGGTTTTTCTGGTCAAAGCCCACCGTGGGCCGCAGCTCCGGGATCACCTGGCACAGCACCGGGGCAAAACGCAAAAGTCCGGCGGCGGTGGCCTGGGGCAGCAGCTTGCAAAGCTCGTCCAGCACCCGCTCCCGGGCCAGCCGATCCATCAGCGGGGCGCAGGAGATCATGGCGGCTTCGGTTTCCGGCTCTGGGGTCAGGCCGTAGCCTAGGGAAAAGCGCAGGCCCCGCAAAATGCGCAGGGCATCCTCCTCGAACCGGGCCTGGGGATCGCCTACACAGCGCAGGCGGCGGTTTTGCAGATCCTCCCGCCCGCCAAAGGGGTCGGCAAAGCCCCGGCTGGGGGACCAGGCCATGGCATTCACGGTGAAGTCCCGCCGGGCCAGATCCTGCCGGATATCCCCCACGAAGTCCACCTGATCCGGGTGACGGCCGTCGGCATAGCCGCTTTCCCTGCGGAAGGTGGTGATCTCCACCACCTGGCCCTGGAGCACCACGCCCACGGTGCCGTGCTTTTCCCCGGCCAGCACCAGGGGCAGGTCGGCAAAAATGCGGCGTACCTCCGCCGGCTTGGCGGCGCTGCACAGGTCAAAATCGTGCGGCTCCAGCCCCAAAAGTTCGTCCCGGACACAGCCGCCAACGGCATAGCAGGCATAGCCCGCCTGTTCCAGCCGCTCCATGCAGATTTGCGCCGTCTGAGGGAGTCTCATGCCGCTGTTCTCCGCCGGGCGCTGCCGCTGATCCGGCACAGATCCGTAGCCATCCACACCGCCATGGCCAGGTAGAACAGGGGCTGGCTGGCGCCGGGCAGGCAGCAGATGCACAGATAGACCGCCGCCAGATGGGTGAAGATCTGCCCTCGGCGGCTGCCGGAGGCGGCATCAAAGGCGGCGTCCTGATAGCAGGCGATCAGCACCAGCACATTGGCCAGGAGCATGAAGCAGTAGCTTTGCATTTGGGGCAGAGCGCACCAGACCTGATAGCTGCACACCAGGCGGAGCATGAGGTACACGCACACGATGCCGTGGAACAGCACCGTGGGCCGCTGCCCCCGGAACCGCAGGTAGGCCAGATACACCATGGCTGCTGCCGCCGCCAGGCCCACGATCCCGCTGATCACGCTCAACCCGCCATTGCCGCTGACCAGGGCGGCCACGGCGGAATAGGCAATGCCCAGTCCCGCTGCCAGACGGCCCACTGCCCCCGAAGTGGAGGCGGGGAAGTGGTAGCGGTATTTTCCGGCTTTTTGCAGGTCAAAGCACAGGACCGCCGCCAGGAGCAGCACCGCCGCCGTCCAGATCCACAACAGCACTTCGGGCAGCGTGCCCCGGCGGAACAGGCCGTCCTCTGAGGCAGCGGCGTAGAGCCAGACCCGCAGAAGCAGGCCCACCAGCCCGGCGGCAGGGAAAATCACAGGCCAGAGGGCCGGTTTCAGCAGATCACGAAGTTTTTTCATAAGGAACACCCCTATTATCTAATCTATGGTTCTTTCTATGTATGGTTTCCTGAATAATGCGGAAATACCGCCAA
>CAYLHM010000149.1:0-2982 GCA_964383485.1 uncultured Oscillospiraceae bacterium | reverse complement strand
AGAAATGCGCAACAAAATTGTAGCATATCTGCGCAAGTATGTCAATTATTTTGCGCAATTTTATACAAAAAAAGGAGCTTTCTTATGAGCAAAGCGGACGAACTCTACCGGGCGACCTGCCTGGATATTCTAAACAACGGCTTCAGCGACGAGGGCCTGGAGGTGCGGCCCCACTGGGCGGACGGCACCCCTGCCCACACCGTCAAGAAGTTCGGCGTGGTGAACCGCTACGACCTTTCCGAGGAGTTTCCCATCATGACCCTGCGGCGCACCTACTGGAGATCCGCCGTGGACGAAATGCTGTGGATCTGGCAGAAGAAGTCCAACCGCATTGCCGACCTGGGGAGCCATGTGTGGGACGAGTGGGCCGGGGCGGACGGCACCATCGGCAAGGCCTACGGCTATCAGCTGGGCATCAAGCACCACTACGCCGAGGGGGATTTTGACCAGGTGGACCGGGTGCTGTACGATCTGAAGCACAACCCGGCCTCCCGGCGGATCCTCACCAGCATCTATAATTTTGATGACCTCCACGAGATGAATTTGTACCCCTGCGCCTACTCCATGACCTTTAATGTCACCGGCAACAGGCTCAACGCCATTTTGAACCAGCGCAGTCAGGATATGCTCACCGCCAACAACTGGAATGTGGTGCAGTATGCGGTGCTGGTACACATGATGGCCCAGGTGTCCGGTCTGGTGGCGGGGGAGCTGGTTCATGTGATCGCCGACTGCCACATTTATGACCGGCACATCCCCATGGTGCTGGAAATGCTGGAGCATGAGGGCTACGAGGCCCCGACCTTCCGTATGGATCCCGATATCCACGATTTCTATGCCTTTACCAAGAACAGCTTTTCCCTGGAAAACTACCGCTATCATCCCTTTGACCACAAAATTCCCATGGCCATCTGAGGTGCGGATATGGAACTGATCGTTGCGGTTTATGAGGATTGGGGCATCGGCGCAGACGGCACCCAGGGCATCACCCTTTCCGCCGACCGGCGCTTCTTCCGGGAGCAGACCGGGGGAGCCTGCGTGATCGTGGGCCGGCGGACCCTGGCGGATCTTCCCGGCGGGCGGCCGCTAAAAGGGCGGCGGAACATCGTGCTGACCCATGGGACAGCGGAAATAGAAGGCGCCGAGCTGGCAAGCAGTCCCGCCCAGGCGGCGGAACTGGCAAAGAGCAGTAAGCGCTGCTTTGTGATCGGCGGGGAAAGCATCTACCGGCAGATGCTTGCCTACTGCGGCAGCGCCTATGTGACCAAGCTCCGCTGCAAGCCGCTGTCCGACCGCTTTTTCCCCGACTTGGATGCTTCGCCGGAATGGGAGCTGTCCGAAGTGGTACAGCGGGGAGAAGAACAGGGTATTTCCTATGAGATCTGCCTTTATCGGCGGAAAAACGAGGCGAAAAATGGGCTATAAGATCGCAGTGTGTGACGACAGCCTGGCCGACCGGGACTATGTTTCCGATCTGGTTCGGCAGTGGGCGGCTGCCCAGGGGCTGGAGATGGAGCTGGATTGCTTCTCATCGGCAGAGGCGTTCTGGTTCCGCTATGCCGAGGAAAAGAATTATGACATTCTGCTGCTGGACATTGAAATGGGCGGCATGGACGGCGTGACCCTGGCCCGGCGGCTGCGCCGGGAAAACGACACGGTGCAGATCGTGTTTATCACCGGCTATTCCGACTATATTGCCGAGGGCTACGAGGTGGAAGCCCTGCACTTCCTGGTAAAGCCGGTGAAAAAGGAGCAGCTTCTGGCCGTGCTGAACCGGGCGGTGGAAAAGCTGAAAAAGAATGAGCAGGTGCTGCACTTTACCGTGGACGGGCAGATGCTGCGCATTCCGGTGCATCAGATCCGTTCTGTTCAGGTTCAGGGGAACTATGTCACAATTCATGGCAAGGAAAACTGCACGGTGAAAAAGACCCTGAGCGAGCTGGAAGCCATGCTGGACAGCCGCTTCTACCGGGTGGGCCGGTCGGCCATTGTGAACCTGACCCGGATCCGCCGGGTGACCAAAACAGACATTTTCTTAGATGACGGCAGCCAGATCCCCCTGCCCAGAGGGGCCTACGAGGGCGTGAACCGGGCGATCATCTCAAGGGTTTAATGGAAGAGAGAGGAGAAAGGATGAGCGATCATGTCGGAACAATCCTACAAGCCCTGCAAAGAGCTTGAAATCTGTGACGAGCTGATTAAAAAATACTTTAACACACAGCAATATCCCAATGTCACGCCCCGGCTGATGGAGGAGGCGGAAAAGCTGCTGGGCACAGCGGAAGTGAGCGCCAGGCAGGCCGTGCAGCTTTAGGAGGAAGGTATGTCCATTTTTCAAAAGCAGATCGACAAGCAGATCGCCGCCTATCAGCAGGAGCTGATCGAGACCCACTACCGGGAAGTGGAAAATATGTACCGGCAGATCCGGGGCTGGCGGCACGACTACCGCAACCATATCCAGACCATGAAGGCCTACGCCGCCGCAGAGGATTGGGAGGCCATCCGGCGGTACCTAGACCTGCTGGATCAGGACTTGACCACGGTGGATACGGTGCTGAAAACCGGCAATGCCATGACCGATGCCATTCTCAACTCCAAGATCTCCCTGGCCAAGTCCAGGGGCATTCAGGTGGTGGCGGATGCCCATATTCCGGTGAAACTGAAAATGTCCGAGCTGGATCTGTGCTGTATTTTAGGCAATTTGTTTGACAATGCCATCGAAGCTAGCGAGAAGCTGCCCCGGGAGCAGCGAAAGATCCGGGTGTATATGGATATGAAGAACACCCAGCTCTACATCTCCTTTACCAACTTCACCGCCGGGAAGAAGCTGCGAAAGGAGGGCGGGGTGTTCCGCAGCACCAAAGGAGAGGGGCACGGATTTGGGCTGGTGCGCATCGATGCCATTGTGGAGCGGCTGGACGGCTACATCAGCCGCAACTCCGAGGACGGGGCGTTTACAACGGAGATCTTGCTGCCCCAGGC
>CAYLHM010000148.1:0-3042 GCA_964383485.1 uncultured Oscillospiraceae bacterium | reverse complement strand
TTTACCATTCAACAAGCTGCTTCCAAAGGGGAGCAATTTTAATCGTTCCCGCAGGGGACACCGCCTATTCGCTATTCCTTATTACTTCACTCATCACGCCGGAGGTACATTCATGGTTTTCAGCAGCCTGCTCTTTCTCGGAATTTTTCTGCCCCTGACCGTGGGGCTTTACTACCTGCTGCCGGGGAAATTCCACAATGCGCTGCTGCTTTTGCTGAGCCTGGTGTTCTATGCCTGGGGTGAGCCGCTGCATATTTTCATCATGCTGATCACCACCGTGTATATCTGGCTGCTGGGCCTGGGAGTGGCCAAGGCCAAAGCCCGGGGCAGACAGAACCTCGCCCGGCTGTGCCTGATCCTGGGCCTGGTGTTCAGCCTGGGCACCTTGGTGTTCTTTAAGTATTCCAATTTTCTGCTGCCCTTCTGGCAGGTGGAGATCGCTCTGCCCATCGGCATTTCGTTCTATACCTTTCAATCTCTGTCCTACATCATCGATGTCTACCGGGGAGATGTCCAGGCCCAGCGGAGCTGGATCAACTTCGCCATGTATATCAGCCTGTTCCCCCAGCTCATCGCCGGCCCCATCGTCCGCTATTCCGATGTACAGGGCCAGCTGGCCCAGCGCAGAACCGTCCCCGCCGACCTGGCCGCCGGGGTGCAGCGCTTCACCCTGGGACTGGGCAAAAAGGTGCTGCTGGCCAACCAGATCGGCGCCGTGTGGGAGAAGCTCTCCGGCAACGGTACGGTGCTGGGGGCCTGGCTGGCCGTTTTTGCCTTTGCGTTTCAAATTTATTTTGACTTCTCCGCCTATTCCGACATGGCCATCGGCCTTGGCCGAATGTTCGGCTTCCAATTTCCGGAAAATTTCCGCTATCCCTATCAGTCCGGCTCCGTCACGGAATTTTGGCGGCGCTGGCACATCACCCTGTCCGTGTGGTTCCGGGAGTATGTGTATATCCCCCTGGGCGGCAACCGGCGGGGCAAGGGGCGGCAGATGCTGAATTTGCTGATCGTGTGGTTCCTCACCGGCTTCTGGCACGGCGCTGCCTGGCAGTTTATCCTGTGGGGGCTGTTCTATTTCGTGTTTTTGATGGCAGAGAAGCTGTTTTTGCTGAAGCCCCTGGAAAAATCCCCCGCCATTTTGCGCCACGGCTACACCCTGCTGGTGGTGCTGCTGGGCTGGGTGCTGTTCGCCAGCCCCAGCGTGGCCGCCGCCGGCTCCATGTACAAGGCCATGCTCGGCTTCGGTTCCGGCCTGGCAGATGCTTCCGCCCGGTTCTATCTCCGAGGAGCGGCGCTTCTGCTGCTGATCTGCGCCGTCGGCTCCACGGAGCTTCCCGGGAAATGCGCCCAGGCGCTGGAGAAAAAGCTGCCGGAAAACGGTTTCTTCTGCCTGCGCTGTGCCGCCGTGGCGGGGGTTCTGCTGCTGAGCGTTGCCTTTTTGGTGGCGGACTCCTATAATCCGTTTTTGTACTTCCGCTTCTAGGAGGTTTTTTGATACGAAAATATTATGAGCGCCGCCGTAGGGAACGGGCTTGCCCGTTCCAAAGCCTCCCCCAGAGGGGGAGCCTTTGACCCGCCTTTTCTATGTTCCCATTCAACGGAGCGCTTGTATATACGCAGCAAGGAACGGGCTTGCCCATTTCCTGCGAGTACATTGTTTGTAAAATTTTAGCTGTTACAGCATATTAGGCTGAGGGGATCATCATGAAGAAAGAGCTGGTTTTTGTAATAGTATTTTTCACGGTCCTGGCCCTGATGGCCGGGCTGACCCTGTTCCTGCCCGCCAAGGAATTTTCCGACAACGAAAACCGCACCCTGGCCCAATTCCCCCAGCTCAGCTGGCAGAGCGTGCAGTCCGGGCAGTTCCAGGAGGGGCTGTCGGACTTTCTCAGCGACCAGATCCCCGGCCGGGACAGCTGGATCCGGGCCAATACCGCCCTGAAAAAGCTCCTGGGACAGCAGGAGATCAACGGCGTGTACCTGGGCAGGGACGGCTACTATTTTCAGCAGTTCACCGATGCGGATTTCTCCCAGAAGCAGGCGGCTCAGGTGTTCGCCCTGATCGAGCAGTTTGCCCAAAATAGCGGCCTGCCGGTGTACCTGATGCCCGTGCCCACCCCGGCCACGGTGCTGACGGACAAGCTCCCCGACCAGGCGCCTGTGTACGATGCGGATGCTCAGTTTGCGGCTCTGGCCCAGGCCACGCCGAGCTGCACATTCATCGACCTGCGGGCCGATTTTGCCCAGGCGGCGGAGGGAACCCAACTCTACTACCGCACCGACCACCACTGGACCACCCAGGGGGCGGGTCTTGCCTACAAAGCCTACTGCGAGGCGGCGGGCCTGACATACCGGGAGCAGGCGCTGACCCGGCTTTCCGACTGCTTTTACGGCACCGTCTATTCCAAGACCCTGGATGCTTCCGCTCAGCCGGACGAGCTTTGGGCCTTGGCCCAGACCCCGGAGCTGCGGGTGCGCTATGATGACGGCGAGGAACAAAGCAGCATCTATTTCCCGGAGAATTTGGAGAAAAAGGACCAATATACCTACTTTTTCGGTGGAAACTGGGGCAAGGTGGAGATCCAAACCGGGGCTTCCGGCGGCCGCCGGCTCCTGGTGGTAAAGGACTCCTTTGCCAACTGCTTCCTGCCCTATCTGCTGGGCGATTACGAGCAGATCACCCTGGTGGATCTGCGCTATTATCCCGGCAGCGTGTCCCAGCTGGCCCAGGAGCAGGGCAGCACGGAGGTGCTGATTTTGTACGAAATGAGCAATTTGCTCACCGACACCGGCATCATTCGGCTCACCAGGGCTTGACAAGCCGGGCCGGGTGTGGTAAGATACAGGGTAGAAGCGGGCAGTTATGAAACAAACAGCGGAACAAAAAAGAAATAACCGTCCGCTGTCAGCGGAATATGCGGGCATGATGGAACTGGCAGACATGCAAGATTTAGGTTCTTGTGCTTTACGGCGTTGGGGTTCAAATCCCCATGCCCGCACCATCAAAAGAGGACGAAAAAGATATCCCCGCAAAAAGCC
>CAYLHM010000147.1:0-3074 GCA_964383485.1 uncultured Oscillospiraceae bacterium | reverse complement strand
GCCGTACCATCGAGATCCCCGTCAAGGCCAACTTCCGCGAGGGCCTGTCCGTTCTGGAATACTTCATCTCCTCCAGAGGCGCCCGGAAGGGCATGACCGATACGGCTCTGCGTACCGCCGACTCCGGCTACCTGACCCGGCGTATGGTGGATGTGTCCCAGGATGTGATCATTCGGGAGCATGACTGCCACACCACCCAGGGCATTTGGGTGGGTGCCGTGATCCAGAAGGGCGATGTGATCGACACCTTTGGCAACCGCATCCGTGGCCGCTACCCGGTGAACGATGTGCTGGATCCCGTCACCGGCGAGCTGATCCATTCCAAGAGCGTGATGATGATGCCGGAGGATGCCGCCAAGTTCGAGGCCCACGGCATTGACAAGATCTATATCCGCACCGTTCTGGGCTGCCGTGCCCGCTCCGGTGTCTGCGCCAGGTGCTACGGCATGAACCTGGCGACCTCGAAAGAGGTGGATCTGGGCGAGGCTGTCGGCATCATCGCCGCTCAGTCCATCGGCGAACCCGGCACCCAGCTGACCATGCGGACCTTCCACTCCGGCGGCGTTGCCGGCGACGATATCACCCAGGGCCTGCCCAGAGTTGAGGAGCTGTTTGAGGCCCGCCGTCCCAAGAAGATGGCCCAGATCGCCGAGATCACCGGCGTGGTGTCCATCGAGGAGAGCCACCGCACCGCCCTGCGCAATGTCACCGTCACAGCCGAGGACGGAGAGGTCAAGGTCTACCAGGTTCCCCACTCCGTGGGCCTGAGGGTCACCCAGGGCAAGACCGTGCAAAAGGGCGACCCCATCACCGACGGCGCCCTGTACCCCCAGGATGTCCTGCGGATCTCCGGCGTGGAGGCTGTGCAGAACTACCTGGTGCAGGCCGTGCAGGCGGTGTACCGTCAGCAGGGCGTGGAAATCAACGACAAGCATATTGAGGTCATTATCCGCCAGATGATGCGCAAGGTGCGTATTGAGGATTCCGGCGATACCAGCTTGCTCGTCGGCACCGTGGTGGATACCTTCGAGTACGAGGATGCCAACGCTGCCGTGCAGGCCCGGATCGATGCCGGGGAGGAACTGCGCCCGGCCCAGGCCGTGCCGGTGCTGCTGGGTATCACCAAGGCATCTCTGGCAACCGACTCCTTCCTGTCCGCCGCCTCCTTCCAGGAGACCACCAAGGTTCTCACCGATGCTGCGATCAAGGGCAAGGTGGACCATCTGGTGGGCCTGAAGGAAAATGTCATTATCGGCAAGCTCATCCCCGCCGGCTCCGGCCTGATGGCCTACCGGGACTACAAGCCCGGCGCCACCCCGGCCCCCCGCACAGCCCCGGAGCATACCGGCGAAGAAGAACCTGCCTAAGAAAACTCCAAATCCATTTCCTGCGCCGGAACGGGGCCTTCCCGCTCCGGCGCACAGTTTTCCCACGGCGGACGGACAACTGCCCTTTGTGTAAAATCACATAAAAATTCTGGGCAGAAAACGGAATTTTTTCCACAATTTTTGTTGACTTTTTCAAAGAATTGCGTATAATATGAAATTGTATGGACACTGGGCAGGATCGCCGGAAGGCGCAGCCCGGCGGACACAAATATTTGAGAAAGGAGAACATGAATGCCCACTTTTAATCAGCTCGTCAAAAACGGCCGGAAGCAGGCAACCTACAAGTCCACCGCTCCCGCCCTGCAAAGAGGCCTGAACACCCTGGACAACAAGGCTACCAGCCTGCCGTCCCCCCAGAAGCGCGGTGTCTGCACCGCTGTGCGTACCACCACCCCCAAGAAGCCGAACTCCGCACTGCGGAAGATCGCCCGTGTGCGCCTGACCAACGGCATGGAGGTTTCCGCCTATATTCCCGGCGTGGGCCACAATCTGCAGGAGCACTCTGTGGTGCTGATCCGCGGCGGCCGTGTAAAGGACCTCCCCGGCGTGCGTTACCACATTATCCGCGGCACGCTGGATACCCAGGGTGTGCAGAATCGGATGCAGTCCCGCTCCAAGTACGGCGCGAAGCGTCCCAAGGCCGGCAAGAAGAAGTAATTCCTTCCGCCTGAACCCAATTTGAACCCAACGCCCTTTCGCAAGGCAAGGCCTTGCCACAGCGTTTTTATATAGATGTATAAAAACCTCTGGCCAGGCACCACGAAAGTTACACTTTCGAGTACCGATGAAATCATTTTATTTATGAAGGAGGGAAGCAAAGTGCCCAGAAGAGGTAATGTTCCCAAAAGAGAGGTCCTGCCGGATCCTCAGTATAACTCCGTTCTGGTTACCAAGCTCGTAAACAGCATCATGCTGGACGGCAAAAAGGGCGTCGCCCAGAAGGTCGTGTACGGTGCATTTGAAATCGTTGAGAACAAGACCGGCAAGAACGGCCTGGAGGTCTTCCAGCAGGCCATGGAAAATGTCATGCCCGCTGTGGAGCTGAAGGCTCGCCGTGTCGGCGGCGCCACCTATCAGGTGCCTATCGAAGTTCGCCCGGAACGCCGTCAGACCCTTGGTCTGCGCTGGCTGACCACATACAGCCGCAACCGCAGCGAGAACACCATGAAAGAGCGCCTGGCCGCTGAGATCATGGACGCTGCCAACAATACCGGCGCATCCGTGAAAAAGCGTGAGGATGTGCACAAGATGGCCGATGCCAACAAGGCGTTCGCCCACTTCCGCTGGTAAAGAAGGAGAAAACCAATGCCTAGACAGTATTCTCTGGAGAATACAAGAAACTTCGGCATCATGGCACACATTGATGCCGGTAAAACCACCACCACCGAACGGATCCTGTTCTACACAGGCCGCAACTACAAGATCGGTGAGACCCACGACGGCACCGCCACCATGGACTGGATGGCCCAGGAGCAGGAGCGTGGCATCACCATCACCTCCGCCGCTACCACCTGCTTCTGGAGGGGCTGCCGCCTGAACATCATCGACACGCCGGGCCATGTGGACTTCACCGTGGAGGTGGAGCGCTCCCTGCGTGTTCTGGACGGCGCCGTGACGGTGCTGTGCGCCAAGGGCGGCGTGGAGCCTCAGACCGAAACCGTGTGGCGCCAGGCCGACGAGTACAAG
>CAYLHM010000146.1:0-3128 GCA_964383485.1 uncultured Oscillospiraceae bacterium | reverse complement strand
TCCTTTTCAATTTGCATCTTCTTCCAAAATTGCGGCGGCCCACGCAGGCAGGGAAAGTGCTCGGCCGGGGCCGCAGGACTTGCCGTTGAGCAAATCCGTGCAGGGGCGGCCGGCGGCAAAATGCTGGGGACTGCCGCTGTAATTGAACACATAGCGCAGCCTTTGCCCCTGGCCGTTGGTGCCCCGGCGGGTGATCACGGGCCAGCGCTGCTCCGGCAGGGAAATGCCCATGGCGGGCAGCATTTGGGAAAACAGCTTTTCCAGCTCCTCCCGGCTCAGGTCTGCGCCAATATAGCCGGCGGAGCCGCCGCCATAGTCATGGAGGGTGGCGCAGGCATAATCGGCAAAGGCGGGGTTTACATAACTCCGCAAAATGCGGGTATCCCGGTCTGCCGTCAATAGCTCCATGAACTTACCTGCACCCGGTTCGCAGTTCTCGCCGGGGCAAAAGCGGTCATAGTGCAGGCCGAATACCTCCGTCATGCCATAGGGCTGCTGGGCGTGGCGCACCGTGACATACTCATCGGTGAAGAAGCTGCGCACGGTAGCCAGCAGGTGCCCCCCTCCCCGGACATACTGCTTCAGCGCTTCGATCAGGCCATCTTCCGCGCAGTACAGGCTGGGCAGCACCACCAGATCGTAGGCGGCAAAGTCCCGCTGGCTGTCCCAAATGATGTCGCAGGAGATGTTGAGCCGGAACAGCGCATCGTAGACGGGCAGCAGGGCATCCCGGTTGTACCGGAAGCCGGAGAAGGAGGCATCCTGCTCGATGCCGGTCAGACTGCGGCTGGATACCATCACCGCCACCCGGCGGCTTTGCCGGAAGCCTGTGAGCTGCGGGCCGAGCCTTTGAAGCACCCGGCCAATATCGGCAATTTCTTCATAGGTCACGCCGGGCGTCAGGTCGTGGCTGAGAATGCCTTTCCAGTAGGTTTCAACGGCGTTGTGAATGGAGTGCCAGTGCCAGTATTCCACCATTTCCGCACCGCCGGACAGCAGGGAAAGGGCCGCCAGGCGGAGCTGACCGGGGTAGGAGAAGCTGCACAGCGGCCCCTGGGCCTGGGTTTCCATCACCAGAAACGGTTCGCCGTTTTTCAGGCTGCGGGCCACATCACAGCAGAAATGCAGCTCCATGCCGGTGAGCTTGCCGCCGGTGGGATAGTAGATGTCGCAGCCGGCGACGGTGCAGGCCCGGGCGGCCCGGTTTTGATCCACCTCCGGCTGCAAACCGGCGGCGTGAAACGGCTCCCAGGCAAAGTCAAAATTGTGCGTTACAAACTGATCCGGGCGGCGGTACTCGTCCACAATGCTCCTCTGCCACTGGAGAAAATCCGTGACCAGGCTGCGCTGAAAGGCGGCGTACTCTGCTGCCAGGGAGCCGTTGATCGTGCCCCGCACATCCGGCAGATCCGCCCAGCAGCCCAGGCTGTTGCTCCAGTAGGCAAGACCGAAGGCTTTGTTCAGGGCCTCTACCGTGCCGAATTTCTCCTGGAGCCTCTTTTTGAACAGCTCCTGCGCCCGCCGGGAGCAGACATCATAAGCCTTGGTTTCGTTGTCCAGCTGAAAGCCGATGACATTGGGGTAGGGCTGCACCTCCGCCAGAAGCCTGCGAATGATCCGCTCGGCGTGGAAACGGTAGCCGGGGTGGGTGATGTCCATGTTCTGCCGGGGGCCGTAGCGGCCGGGGCCGGCATGGGTTTCCGCCAGGGCATCCGGGTATTTTCGGGCCAGCCAGGGGGGAATGGCATAGGTCGGCGTGCCGACGATCACGGAAATGCCGTACTTTTCCGCACCCCGGAGCATTCTGTGCAGGCTGGTGAAGTCAAACTGCCCGTCCTGCGGCTCCCAGGTGCTCCAGGTGGACTCCGCAATGCGAATGACATTCATGCCGGCCCGGCGCATCAGGGAAAAATCGGTGTCAATGCGGCTTTCCGGCATATATTCGTCATAATAGGCAGCGCCAAAATAAAGTTGTTCCATTTTTACAGCCTCCCAATGGCACCCAGGGCGGGGAGGGCCTGGCCGCCGTAGTCAAACAGGGCCTGATTGGCCCATTCGTTGCCGCCGGGGCCTTTTTCGTGGACATATTCCCAGCCGCCCTGCTTGGCCCAGCCGGAGCCGGGCACGGGGATCCAGGCGGCCTCCCACCAGAAAAAGCCCTTGCCTCGGCCCTCCGGCACCTGGCGGATCACACGGGCCAGGGCGGTGATAAAGTCCGCCTGCCCCTGGGGGGTCAGGGGGAACTGGATATGCTCCAGCAGCCCCGGCTTGAGGGGCGCACCCTTGCGCTCGCTGTCGGAAAGCTGCTCGTAGCGGGCATAGCTTTCGGTGCTGAAAGCGGAGCTGGTTTCCACCACAATGAGATCCTTGCCAAAGCGCAGGGCAATGTCGTCCATATTGGCTTTCAGATCCTCCATGGTGCCGTGCCAGAAGGGGTAGTAGCTCAGGCCGATGATGTCGCAGTCGCCCCCTCTGGCAAAATATTCCCCGAACCACTTCAAATAAAGCTCGTGGTTGCCGCCGTTGTCCAGATGCACCATCACCCGGGCCGAGGGCAGGCATTCCCGCACCGCCCGGATGCCGGCGGATACATAGCGGCAGATTTGATCCCAGTTTGGCGTTTTTCCGCTGGGCCACAGCAGCCCGAAGGTCAGCTCGTTGCCCACCTGAACCATGGCGGGGGCCACGCCCTGCCGGACACACTGGCGCAGAACCTGGCAGGTGTAGTCATAGACCGCCTGCTCCAGCCCCTGCTCGTCCAGGCTCTGCCAGGCCTTGGGGGGAATTTGCTTGCCGGGATCGGCCCAGAAGTCGGAATAGTGCAGATCCAGCAGCCATTCCATGCCAAGGGCCTTGGCCCGGCGGGCCAGCTCCAGCACCGTGGGCAGGTCGCAGACCCCGGCGCCGTAGTCCCGGCCGTCGGGGGTATAGGGGTCGTTCCACAGCCGCAGGCGGATAAAGTTCCCGCCGTGGCTCCGAAGAATTTCCAGAGCATCGCCTGATGCGCCGCCGTCGTAGAATTTGCCGCCGCAGCGCTCCACCTCCAGCAGAGTGGAAACATCAAAGCCTTTGATAAAATCCATTTTTTCAGCCCTTTCCGTACATTTCCCCCTCTTACGAGGGGGAAA
>CAYLHM010000145.1:0-3149 GCA_964383485.1 uncultured Oscillospiraceae bacterium | reverse complement strand
CCCTCTCCGCCCTCGCAAGCTCGGGCACCTCCCCCATAGGGGGAGGCAAAGGCGCTCTCTTTATTGGCGCGAACTTCATCAACCCTGAACACCGCATTTGGGTGTTCATAAAAACAGAATAGAAAGGAACAAGCAACGAATGAGCAAGAAAAAAGGACTATCCTCCCTGTGGACAGAGTTCAAGGCCTTTGCCATTAAGGGCAATGCCATGGCGCTGGCCGTCGGCACCATCATCGGCGCCGCATTCTCCACCATTACCAAGAGCCTGACCGATGACATCATCATGCCCATCGTGTCCATCTTCCTGGGCGGCATTGATTTCAGCGAGCTGAAAATCGTCCTGCCCCGGCTGTGGGGCGAACCCAAGCTGGACGACAGCGGCGCAGTGATCCTGAACACCCTGAACTGGGGCAATTTTCTGTCTGCCGTGATCAACTTTTTCATTCTGGCCTTTGTGGTGTTCATGCTGGTCAAGGGCCTGAATAAGCTCAGCGAGCTGGGCAAGAAGAAAGAGGAAGAAGCGCCCGCCGAGCCCCCCGCTCCCTCTGCCGAGGAGGTCCTGCTCACCGAGATACGGGATTTGCTGAAAAACCAGTAATTCCCCATAAGATGTCATTGCGAACCAGTCCGCTTAAGTGGTGCGGCGATCCCCTAAAAAGAATAGAAAACTGCATCTTATGGCTGATCTGTTGAAAAAACCGGGAGATTTCCACGCCACTAAAACGCACCGGCTCGAAATGACGATGTTTTTTTGACAGTCTTTTCCCTTCGTTTTCCCCTGGAAAAACATATACTTTTCTCTGAAAGGAGTACAATTATGTACAAAATTGTCCGCAAAAAAGAGCTGAACTCCAGCGTCACCCTGATGGACATTGAGGCCCCCTTTATCGCCAAAAAGGCCAAGGCCGGCCAGTTCATCATCTTCCGCATCGATGACAAGGGTGAGCGTGTGCCCCTGACCATCGCCGGCTGCGACCGGGAAAAAGGCACCGTCACCATCATCTTCCAGAAGGTGGGCTTCTCCACCATCGCCCTGGGCAGTCTGAACGAAGGCGACTATATCCAGGACTTTGTCGGCCCTCTGGGCAGACCCACCGATGTGGAGAACAAGAAGCGGGTCTGCGTGGTCGGCGGCGGCGTGGGCTGCGCCATTGCCCTGCCCGCTGCACGGGGCTTTAAGGAGGCCGGCGCCATTGTCGATGTGATTATCGGCTTCCGCAACAAGGACATCGTCATTCTGGAGGACGAGTTCCGGGCCGCTTCCGACAACCTGTATATCATGACCGACGACGGTTCCTACGGCGAAAAGGGCTTCGGCACCGTCAAGCTCCAGCAGCTCCTGGAGAGCGGCATCCAGTATGACGAGGTGCTGGCCATCGGGCCGGTGCCCATGATGAAGTTCGTTTCCAAGACCACCGAGCCTTTCGGCGTGCATACCATGGTTTCCCTGAACCCCATTATGGTGGACGGCACCGGTATGTGCGGCGGCTGCCGGGTCACCGTGGGCGGCGAGACCAAGTTCGCCTGCGTGGACGGCCCCGAATTTGACGGCCACAAGGTGGACTACGCCGAGCTGATGAGCCGCAACGGCACCTATGTGGAGCGGGAAGCGGAAGTCACCGAAAAGCACGCCTGCCGCATGGAAGCCATGGGCAAGGCCCTCATCAAATAAGGAGGAATAGAGAAATGGCAAACATGAGCTTGAAAAAGACGCCCATGCCCGAGCAGGATCCCCAGGTTCGTGCCCGGAATTTTAAGGAAGTATCCCTGGGCTACACCGCCGAAATGGCCATGGAGGAGGCAGGCCGCTGCCTGAACTGCCGCAACCCCAAGTGTGTGGAGGGCTGCCCCGTGAATGTGCGCATTCCGGAGTTCATTAAAAAGGTGGCCGAGGGCGACTTTGCCGCCGCCTATGAAATCATCACCTCCACCAATGCCCTGCCCGCACTTTCCGGCCGGGTCTGCCCCCAGGAAACCCAGTGCGAAGCCCGCTGTGTCCGGGGCATCAAGGGCGAGCCGGTGGCCATCGGCCGTCTGGAGCGCTTCGTGGCCGACTGGTACCGGGAAAATGTGAACGCCATGCCCGAAAAGGTGCCCTCCAACGGCATGAAGGTGGCCGTGGTCGGCTCCGGCCCTGCCGGTCTGACCTGCGCCAGCGATCTGGCCAAGCGGGGCTATGATGTGTCCATCTTCGAGGCTCTGCACACCGCCGGCGGCGTGCTGGTCTACGGCATTCCCGAGTTCCGTCTGCCCAAGGCCATCGTGGCCAACGAGGTCACCAAGCTGGAGGCCCAGGGTGTCCATGTGATGACCAACATGGTCATTGGCCGGGTGCTGACCATCGACGAGCTGTTTGAAATGGGCTTCAAGGCCGTGTTCGTCGGCTCCGGCGCCGGTCTGCCCATGTTCATGAACATTCCCGGCGAGTCCCTCAAGGGTGTCATGTCCGCCAACGAGTACCTGACCCGTACCAATCTGATGAAGGCCTACACCGAGGAGGCCGACACCCCCGTGATCAAGAGCAAATCCGTGGCCGTGGTCGGCGGCGGCAATGTGGCTATGGACGGTGCCCGCTGCGCCATGCGTTTGGGTGCCGAGCATGTGTACATCGTCTATCGCCGTGGCGAGGCCGAAATGCCCGCCCGGAAAGAGGAGCAGCACCACGCCAAGGAGGAGGGCATTGAGTTCCTCACGCTGTGCAACCCCGTGGAAATTCTGGGCGACGAGAAGGGCCGGGTCTGCGGCATGAAGTGCATTCGCATGGAGCTGGGTGAGCCGGATGCCTCCGGGCGCCGCCGTCCCATTGAAATTCCCGGCAGCGAGTTTGTTCTGGATGTGGACACCGTGATCATGTCCCTAGGCACCAGCCCCAACCCCCTGATCCGCTCCACCACGCCCGGCCTGGACACCAACCGCAAGGGCTGCCTGATCGTCAATGAGAACGAGATGACCACCCGTGACGGCGTGTTTGCCGGCGGTGATGCCGTCACCGGCGCTGCCACCGTCATTCTGGCCATGGGCGCCGGCAAAAAAGGCGCCGCCGCCATCGACGAGTACCTGCATCGCTAACAGAAAAGGGACTATGCAGCGATGCACGCCCCGCTTTTTAGGGAATAGGGAAAGGTGACAAAGCCTCTCCCTGTGGGAGA
>CAYLHM010000144.1:0-3156 GCA_964383485.1 uncultured Oscillospiraceae bacterium | reverse complement strand
CTTCGGGGTGGACACCAATGTGCTGACCCTCATCACGCCCCACGGGGAGCAGACCTTGCCCCTCATGGGCAAAGATGAGGCCGCCCACCGGATTTTATCCGCCATTTTGCACGAAATGCACCCGGAAAATTCCTGAATTTTTATAAATTTTTCCAAAAAGCACCCAGGGCCTTGACAAGTTCGGGCAGGTGTGCTACAATCCAGTCCATCCATAGAGGTGCAGCGCTCATCAGTATCCCGCCGGCAACAGGTAACGCAGGCGGAGGAAAGGGATCGCTGCCGAAGGGATCGCTCCGTTTGCCTGAACGGGCGGTTGCCTGGGCCGTCAGAGAACATCTGCCGGACTGTCACTTTCTTGCGAAGTGGAGCGCTATTGGCTGATGACAACATTCTCTGTTCCTTTCAGTCGCAGACGCTTCCCGTCTGCGGCTGTTATTTTTTTGCCTGGGAGGAAACCACGATGAAGAAGCTCTTTTCGATCCTGCTTGCAGCGCTGATGCTGCTGTCCATGACCGCCTGCGCCAGTCAAGGTGCCGCCGGAAGCGACGGCCTGCTCCGGGACGGCGTGTTCACCATCGGCCTGGAATGCGCCTACGCCCCCTACAACTGGACCCAGACCGACGACCGCAACGGCGCTGTGCCCATCAAGGACTCCAACGAGTACGCCAACGGCTACGACATCATGATCGCCAAACGGATCTGCCAGGCCATGGGCTGGGAGCTGGAGGTGGTGCGCACCGACTGGGACTCCCTGGTACCCGGGGTGCAGACCGGAATGCTGGATGCCGCCATCGCCGGGCAGTCCATGACCGCCGAGCGCAGCCGGCAGGTGGATTTTGCCGGCCCCTATTTCTACGCCTCCATCGTCTGTGTCACCAAGGCCGGAAGCCCCTACGCCTCCGCCGAGGGCATTGCAGACCTGGCCGGCGGCAAATGCACCGCTCAGATCGCCACCATCTGGTATGACCAGTGCCTGCCCCAGATCCCCGATGCCCAGATCCAAACCGCCACCGAGACCGCCCCGGCCATGCTCATGGCCCTGGAGACCGGCATGGTGGACTTTATCTGCACCGACCTGCCCACCGCCCAGGCCGCCGTGGCCGCCTACCCGGATCTGGTGATCCTGAATTTCGAGGGCAGCGAGGGGGATTTCCAGTTCAGCGAGGCCGTGCGGGCGGAAAATGTGAACATCGGCATCTCCCTGCGCAAGGGCAACACCGCCTTGCAGGAGGCCCTGGACAGCGTGCTGGGCACCATGACCGTGGAGGATTTCAACGAGCTGATGGCCCAGGCCATTGCCATTCAGCCGGTGACGGAGGACAGCGATGGCTAACCTTTTCAGCGATATCGCCAGCCTGTGGAGCCGCTACGGCAGCTCCTACTTAAACGGCATGAAGAACACCCTGCTCCTGGCCCTCATCGCCACGGCCATCGGCTGCATCATCGGCTTTGTCTGCGGCATTTTGCAGACCGTTCCCCACCCCAAAACCGCCCACCCGGTGAAGCGTGGACTGCTGGCCCTGCTCCGCTGGCTCATTCGGGTGTATGTGGAGGTGTTCCGGGGCACGCCCATGGTGCTGCAAGCCGTGTTCGTGTACTACGGACTGCCCTACCTCACTGGGGGCAGCATGAAATTCGCCAGCGTGTGGGCCGCCGCCATTTTGGTGGTGTCGGTGAACACCGGGGCGTATATGGCCGAAACCGTCCGGGGCGGCATCCTGTCCATCGACCCCGGCCAGACCGAGGGGGCCAAGGCCATCGGCATGAGCCATGTGCAGACCATGCTGTATGTGATCTTGCCCCAGGCCCTGCGGAATATCCTGCCCCAGATCGGCAACAACTTCATCATCAATGTGAAGGACACCTCGGTGATGTTCATTATCTCCTTTACGGAGTTCTTTGCCGTCCACCGGGCCGCCGTGGGGGCCACTTATCTCTATTTCCCCTCCGCCGCCATTGAAATGCTGGGCTACCTGGCCATGACCCTGGCCGCATCCGGCCTGCTGCGGCTGTGGGAACGGCGGCTGGACGGCAGCGCCAACTACGCCCTGGCCGCCGCCGACCAGCTCACCCCCGCCGCCGGAATGCTGAGCCACCCCAGCCGGGGCAGCAATTTCGACGAGCGGAACCGGGAATTTCAGGAAAGGGGGCGCTGAGCATGGATCCGATTTTAGAGGTGCGCCATCTGTCCAAGTCCTTTGGAGATCACACCGTGCTGCGGGATATGGATTTCACCGTGTCCGCCGGGGATGTGACCTGCATCATCGGGGCCTCCGGCTCCGGGAAGTCCACGCTGCTGCGCTGCATCAATCTGCTGGAAGCCCCCACCGGCGGCGAAATTCGCTTCCACGGCCGGAATGTGGCCGCACGGGGCTTCAAGGCCAGCCGCTACCGGGCCAAGGTGGGCATGGTGTTCCAGTCCTTTAATTTGTTTGACAATATGACCGTGCTGGAAAACTGCACCGTGGGCCAGATCCGGGTGCTGGGCCGCAGCCGGGCGCAGGCGCAGGAAAATGCCATGAAGTATCTTCGGAAGGTGGGCATGGAGCAGTATATCCACGCCCGGCCCCGGCAGATCTCCGGCGGGCAGAAGCAGCGGGTGGCCATCGCCCGGGCCCTGGCCATGGAGCCGGAGCTGCTGCTGTTTGACGAGCCGACTTCCGCCCTGGACCCGGAAATGGTGGCCGAGGTGCTGGAGGTCATGGGGAGTTTGGCCCGGGAGGGCGTGACCATGCTGGTGGTGACCCACGAAATGGCCTTTGCCCGGCAGGTGAGCAGCCGGGTGGTGTTCATGGCTGACGGACAAATCTGTGAGGAGGGCCGCCCGGAGGCGCTTTTTGAACACCCCCAGCAGGAGCGCACCCGGCAGTTTCTCAGCCGGTACTTGAACGGGCGATAAACCCTCCCCATTTGGGGAGCCGGCAGAGCAGCGCATCGATCGCAACGCTACACGGATTTTTGCGGCTTTTTTGGGAAAATCCTTGCTTTTGCTTGAAAAATTTGCTATAATAAAAATGATGGAACGCTGATGAAACCGGCCCGCCGTTTCAGCCGCAGGCTATTTTTCAGAAGTTCTCGAAAATTCATCATTTGGAGGCAGCGTCATGGAGGAACCGCACAATTTCCGCTCTGCATTCAACGGCTTCCGTCGGGAAG
>CAYLHM010000143.1:0-3161 GCA_964383485.1 uncultured Oscillospiraceae bacterium | reverse complement strand
TGACAGGCTCAGATTGTAATTTGAATTTTTTACACAAAGGCGTGCTGCCTGTGCCTGCGCACGGCCAGCGCCGTGACCGCCACAACCAGCAGCAGCACCAGGACGGTCAGGGCCGTGAGGGCATAGAAAACAGTCGGATCCTTCAAATAGCGCAGCGCCTGCGCCAAGGGTTCCTCCGTCTGCTCCTGGGCAGCCGCAAGAAGCTGGGCGCCCGGCTCCTCCGCAGGCTCCTCCCGGAAGGTCTGGAGCTTGCTCAGCAGCACCGTCCTGCTTGCGCCGCAGTCGGTGCAGTGGAAAAGCTCTATTCCGCACTCCTCCTCGGTGGCTTGGCGGAGAATGTCCCCATCGTCCCAGTGGTGCTCCAGAAGCTCCAGCGCTTCGTTGCCGCTGAGAATTTCACCGCACACCTCGCAGTGGGTCCCCTCGGTATGGCCGATCCGGGTGCAGGTCGGCTCCACCCTGGGATCCTCCACCGCCGCACCGTGCTCGCCGGTGACCGGGATCTCCGCACCCTCCTCCAGCACCAGGCCGCAGTCTACGCAGACCTGGTCGCCGGTGTAGCCGGGCTGGGCGCAGGTGGCCTCCTGCGCATGGAGCAAAATCGGGTTATGCTGCCCGGTCGGCTCTATGGTTTCGCCCGCTGCCAGAACCTTGCCGCAGACGGAACACACCGTATCGCCGGTGTAGCCGGTTGAAGCGCAGCCGGGGGCTACCGCAAATTTCACAACGGGCGTGTGGGCCACCGGCAGAATTTCCTTGCCGTACTCGGTAATAGTTCCGCAGACCGTGCAGACCCTGTCGCCGGAATAGCCGGCGGAGGTGCAGGTGGCCGCCTTGGCATTGCGCAGCTGGGTGGTGTGCTGCCCGGTGGCGGGAATGATCTCGCCCTGGGCTATGACTTCGCCGCAGAGCTTGCACACCTGGTCGCCGGTATAGCCCGCCTTGTCACAGGTGGCTTCCTGCTTGCCCTTGACCTCGATTTGGTGGGAACAGGTCACCACCGGCGGCTCCTCAGGGGTAGGCTCCTGGCCCACAATGGCCCAATGGGCATACAGGGTCACGCCGGAGGCCAGATTGCCGCTCAGGCTCTCTACCTTGGTGCCGCCGTCAGGCTCGGTGTACCAGCCCTGGAATTGGTAGGTTTTGGCATCCTCGCCGGAGCCGATGGTGATGGTCTGGCTCATGACACACAAAAATGGCGCAGGCTCGGCCCCGGCGGCATCGTAGGCCTGGATCTTATAGTTGACCTTGCCCCCGTTGGCATCGTAGAGCACATAGCGGTAGCCGGCCGGAGCGGCGGTGCTGTACACCCCGTTCAGGTAGAGGTTGGCCTCGGCCATGCGGCGGCCCATCAGGCTGTATTCGGTGCCGGAGCGGCTCCACAGGCCGAACGCATAGATGAGCTGATTGCCGGTGGCCCCGGATTTCACCGCATTGTGCAAAACGCCGTCCGTTTCCCTGGTCCAGCCGCCGCCGCAGTTATAGGTCAGGCTGACCAGGGCATCAAACTGCTGCTGGCTCAGTGTCAGGCCGTATGTACTGGCAAATGTGTTGACTTCGTTGGAGAACAGCTCCAGGTAATCCTTCAGCAGCGCCTCGGCCTCCTCATCGGAAATGCCGTTCGCTTTATATTCCTCCAGCTTGTCATCGGGGCAGCGGGTGCCGTAGCCCACGCTCCACTGGTGGTTGTCCCACATGGGATAGCGGACGAAGCCCTCGAACTGCTTGAGCATCTCCACCAGCTCCTGGGAGGGAACCATCTCGGAGTCGGCCCGGGCAGGGTGGGACAGGCCCGCTGCCAGGCCCACGGCCAGAACGATGAGCAGCAGGACATATGGAAATTTCTTCTTCACGCAGAGCGCTCCTTCCTTCCGTTTTTTGCGCTTTGTGGCCATTATAGCATAGGATACGGCAGATTTCAAGGGGTTTTCAAAAAATAATTACATTTTGTTACCTGTTTATCCGCAAAAATGTTCCCGGAACACCCGCAAATCCCGGAACGGGTAAAATAATTTGCTTTTTTGCGGGAAATATGTTACACTAAGATATATTTTAGCTTGGAGGCGCACAAATATATGAACGACCAGAAGGCGCTGATTGCCATGAGCGGCGGGGTGGACAGCTCCGTTGCCGCTTTTCTGACCCGGCAGCAGGGCTATGCCTGCATGGGCGTGACCATGCGGCTGTACGGCGGGCAGGACGGAACCTGCTGCTCCCTGGACGATGTGGAGGACGCCCGGAGCGTCTGCTTCCGGCTGGGGATCCCCTACTATGTGCTGAATTTTTCGGAGGAATTTGAGGAAAAGGTCATTCAGAAATTCATCCGCTGCTATGAACAGGGCCTCACGCCCAACCCCTGCATCGACTGCAACCGCTATCTGAAATTTGAAAGCCTGCTCCACCGGGCGGAAATTCTGGGCTGTGACTATGTGGCAACCGGCCACTATGCCCGGATCCGCCGGGATAGCGCCACCGGTCGGTACCTGCTGTGCAAGGCCGCCGACGGGGGCAAGGATCAGAGCTATTTCCTCGCCAGCCTCACCCAGCACCAGCTGGCCCACACCCTGTTCCCCCTGGGGGAGCTGACCAAGGCCCAGGTGCGGCAGATCGCCCAGGAGCAGGGCTTCATCAATTCCAAGAAGCGGGACTCCCAGGACATCTGCTTTGTGCCCGATGGGGATTACCTGGATTTTATCCGGCGCTATACCGGCAAGGCCGGCCAGCCGGGGGATTTTCTGGACACCGATGGCCGCATTGTAGGGCAGCACCGGGGGGCGGCGGGCTACACCCTGGGTCAGCGCAAGGGGCTGGGCTTGGCCATGGGCAGGCCGGTGTATGTGTGCGGCAAGGATATGGAGCGGAACACCGTCACCGTCGGCCCGGAGGAAGCCCTGTTCCGCCGGGAGCTGCTGGCACAGGACTGGAACTGGTTCCCGTTCCCGGCCCTGACGGAGCCGATGCACCTCAAGGCCAAGGCCCGCTCCCGGCAGGCGGAGCAGCCGGCCTGGGTGTACCCGGCCCCGGACGGCGGCGCGCGGGTGGTGTTTGACGAGCCACAGCGGGCCATCACCCCGGGCCAGGCGGTGGTGCTGTACGACGGCGACACCGTGGTCGGCGGGGGGAATATCACCCAGGTCCTATAACAGAGGAACAGGGGCTGG
>CAYLHM010000142.1:0-3179 GCA_964383485.1 uncultured Oscillospiraceae bacterium | reverse complement strand
TCACAAAAAGTTTACTTTACATTTCCCCTTAAACATCGTATGATAACCGCAGAAAGGACGGTGGGCGTATGGGACGGTATCAGCCTTTACACTTACGCAAGAAAACCGACGAGCAGGGCGAAAAGAAAGCCCCGTGGTTCCGTATCCGCAGTAAAAAAGACATTTTGTACTACGGGCTGATCGCGGTGCTGGTGCTGGTTTTTCTGGTGAGCGCCGTATATCTGATCCAGTATTTTGTAAAATCCAGGAAGCAGCAGGGGGCTTACGAAAATCTGGCGAGCATCCGCTACGAGCATTTGGCGACGGCTTCCGAAACCGACCCCGTTCCTCAAACCAGCAGCCCCTCGGCCACGGAAGAAACCGTGCCGCCGAATACGGACTATCTGCTGCCTGAAAACCCGGACGAGATGGAGATCCTGCCGGAATATCAGGAGCTTTACGAGATGAACAGCGATCTGGTGGGCTGGATCTCCATTCCGGGCACCAAGGTGGACTACCCCGTGCTGCAAACCGGGACGGACAACCGGGACTACTACCTCCACCGGGACTTCTACAAGCAGTACAGCGAGCGGGGGGCCATCTACGCCCGGGAGGAATGCGACATCTTCCAGCCCTCGGACAATGTGGTGCTGTACGGCCACCACATGAAGGACGGCACCATGTTCGCCCAAATCACAAAATACCAGTCCAAGGATTTCTGGCAGGAAAATCAGTTTTTGACTTTCGACAGCATCTACCGGCGGCATGTGTATCAGATCGTGGCTGTTTTCAAAACCTCCGCCAATCTGGGCCAGGGCTTTGCCTATCACCAGTTCAATGATGCCGCCAATGAGGAGGAGTTCAACGAATTTTGGGCTACTGTCCAGAGCCTGTCCTTCTACGACACCGGCATTGAGGTACACTACGGCGACAAGCTGGTGACCCTGTCCACCTGCGAATACACCCTGAACAACGGCCGCCTGGTGGTCATAGCCAAGAGAATTAGCTGAATGTGCATAAGGCAAGATGTCATTCCGATCAATAGCACACACGGACGCGGGAATTTCCCAAACAAAGGAAAGCGTTCAAAAACATAGGAGATTGCCACACCGCTGAAACGGACAGGTTCGCAATGACAGCTTGCTTTATAGGTTTTTTTGACACGCTGAAACGGCGCTCCCATTGGGGGCGCCGTTGATCATGATGCACGGTCTGCTTAAAAATCCACCTTGCCGCTCAGGGGAATGAGGGCCACATAGGTCTTGCCGATGCCAAAGGAGATGGGGTCGCCGTTTTCCAGGGTAAACTGGAAAGGAGCGGTGACACTTTCCCGGCTCCACTTGATGGGCACCACCTGACCGTTACAGGCGAAATAGCCCTCGCCGCTGCCGGTGGTGGCAATGGTCATGCGGTACTGGTCTGCCTGTAGGGAGTTTTTCGTGCGCAGCACCAGCACATTGCGGAAGGACATGATGTCCTGGGTGGCAGCATCGATGAAATCCGTGCCATACTGCTCGGCATAGTAGAGCCGATCCTCGGCGCTGTAATGGAATGCGGTGTACTTGGTGTTGGAGTTGGGAGCGCTGCCCTGGTTGAAATAGGCGGTGATCGTGTCGGAGGCTGTGCCCACCAGCACGGCATCATCGTCAAAGGTCATGCCGTAGTCCTTGTCGGGATCCGCAGTCATATCGTAGCCCTTGTCGGCGGCGAACTTCAGAATGCTCTCGCCGCTGACGAACCAGGTGTGTTCGCTGGCATAGCCGCTGTTCACCCGGTCCATATCCTTGAACATATAGCCGGAATAGTAGATGCCGTCCATTTCGGTGATTTTGATCTGCTTGAGATAGTTCAGCGCTTCCGTGGCGCCGCCAATGTGGACGAACATGGCATCGTACATCTGAGCGATTTCTACATAATATTTCCGGGCGCTGCGGACAGAGCCGATTTTGGGAATATCGGACACATCGCTGTAAATGCCCAGGCAGCGGGTGATGCCGCCCTCGGCAATCATTTCATACACGATATCCGCCTTGCTGTTGCCGAACATGGGCATGGCGGAGATGATGTTGTTGAGCATGATCGCCACCGGCCGGCCGGTGTAGGGCTGGGCCATGGGCTCGCCGGTGAGGGGGTTTTCGTAGGGCAAAACCGGGGTCGTCTCCGGGGCGATGGTGGGCTGGGTCTGCGTGGGCTGGGCCTGGGTGCTGGGCACAGGGGCCTGGACGGTGGTGGATGGCTCCGGGGTTTCGGCGGGCTGGGAACAGCCGCTGAGGAGCATGGTGAGGGCCAGTATGACAAGTGCAAAACGCTTAAAGCATTTCATGAATATTCGTCCTTTCAGAGTTGCGTGTGAACGGGGTCTTTTTCCCCGCTAAGAGTATACCACAGTTCGACAAAAAATGCAACGGAAACTGTGCATTATTTCGGCTCTGCGGAAAACGGGGCCGTCGAGGCGTTCTGCGTTGCTGAGAGCGCCCTATGGAAAATGAAAATATTGATAAAAAAGAACCCCAGGAATTGACAAATTTTGTCTGCCATGATATAATAATAAAACATATAGCGGTGTACCTACTGCGAAAACCGGAAGGAGCGTTTGCAATGAAGAAGCTCTTATGTGTTCTTTTCATGTTTGCTCTGCTGCTGACCGTAGCTCTTACAGTGTATGCTGATGGGAGTACCACCTGCACCACAGATGGCAGCGAGGTGTCCTGCGACATTCAGGCGGACTATGTGGCCGATGCAAGCACCGTGACCCACGCCTTTTCCGTTACGGTCTCTTGGACCCAAAGCGGTACCCTGCGCTATTCTTCAAAGGGCGGGAGCTACACCTGGGATCCAAACAACCTACAGTACAGCGGCACCAGCACCGACGCATCCTGGACGATAGATGATCCCAAGATCTCCATTACTATTGTAAACCGTTCCGATATGGGAGTGACAGCTACTTGTGAGGTCAAGCCAAATTCCGGCCTGGGCATATATGGAAATTTCGACAAAAGCACCTTGCAATTAGCATCAGCGGCCCAGGGCCTAACCGGATACACAGGAACCGGCACAGCCACAACTGCAACAGCGACCTATACCATAACCCAAATAATCGGCTCCATAACGGCATCCGGCAGTATTGGCAACATTGGTGTGACCCTAACGGCTGATGGCACTTGAGCGCCCTTGCGGGCGATTGCCGAAGGAGACCTGCC
>CAYLHM010000141.1:0-3193 GCA_964383485.1 uncultured Oscillospiraceae bacterium | reverse complement strand
ATCATACCACTTCTTCTTCAAAATGTCAATTTAATTGAAATTTAATAGAGCCTTATAGGTTTCCGTCTTTTCTTTTTTGGCAAAATATGATATGATAATTTCGGATTTTTATACCGGCTGGGCCGGGAAAGGAAATTCTTATGAAAAAATGTATCATCTACTGCGCCGCTCCGGCGGTTCCGCCGATTACGGCCCCGGAGCCGGGGGATCTGCTCATCGCCGCCGACGGCGGACTGAAGCATTTGCAGCGCCTGGGCCTGGAGCCGGATCTCATTCTGGGGGATTTCGACTCCCTGGGCTATGTGCCCCCGGAGGGAATGGTGTTTCCCGTGGAAAAGGACGACACCGATGCCATGCTGGCCGTGCGGGCGGGCCTGGAGCGGGGATATGGGGAATTTCAGCTCTACGGCTGCCTGGGCGGAAGCCGCTTTGACCACAGCGTGGCCGCCCTGCAAACCCTGCAGTTCTTAACCGACCGCGGGGCTGCCGGCTATCTCATCGGGGAACATCAAATCGCCACGGTGATCTCCGGCGAGGCCCTGCACTTCGGCCCAGAAGCCGCCGGAATTGTTTCGGTGTTCTGCATGGGGCCGGATGCAGGGGGCGTGTATGAGGACGGCCTGCAATATTCCCTGGAAAACGCCGTACTTACCGCCGGCTTTCCCCTGGGCGTGAGCAATCATTTTACCGGCAAAAGTGCCGAAATTCGTGTTGAAAACGGCAGCTTGCTGGTGATCTGGGACCGCTCCGGCGGCTTCCCGGAAAGGAGCGTTCTATGATCAAGAAAAAAACAGAGACCCCGGCCCGGCAGGAGCTGGAAATTCTCAACCCCGACCTGTCGATGGGCCTGAGCGATGAGGAAGCCGCCCGGCGCAAGGCCGCCGGCTGGACGAATGTTTGCACCCAAAGCGCCTCCGGCACGGAACAGGAGATCATCGCCCGCCACTGCTTCACCTTTTTCAATCTGGTGTTTGCGGTGCTGGCGGCCATTCTGCTGATTGCCGGTTCTTCCGTGAAAAATCTGACCTTTTTGGTGGTGGTGCTGTGCAATACCGTCATCGGCTGTGTCCAGGAGATCCGGGCCAAGCGGGCGGTGGACAAGCTGACCCTGGTGGCCGCCCAGCGGGTAAGCACCCTGCGCAGCGGCAGGCTCCTGCGCCTGCGCAGTGAGGAGCTGGTGCGGGACGATCTGGTGGAGCTGACCGCCGGGGACCAGATCTGCGCCGATGCCGTGGTGCGCAGCGGAGAATTGCGGGTCAACGAGGCCCTGGTCACCGGCGAGGAGGATGCCATTCTAAAAAAACCCGGTGACGAGCTGAAATCCGGCAGCTTCGTGGTGGCGGGAACCGCCTTCGCCCAGCTTACGGCGGTTGGGGACGATGCCTTCGCCGCCAAGCTGGCCGCCGAGGCCAAGGCCAATCCCTGTGCCGCCAAGTCGGAGATGATGCGCTCCCTGGATCGGCTGATCAAAGTAGTGGGCTTTGCCCTGATCCCCATTGGCATTCTACTGTTTTTCCAGGAATTTTACATTTTGGAGCAACCTCTGGTGGACAGCGCCGAGGGCACCGTGTCCGCCCTCATCGGCATGATCCCGGAGGGCCTGTACCTGCTCACCAGCGTGGCTATGGCCGTGTCCGCAATCAAGCTGTCCGGGCAAAAGGTGCTGGTGCAGGATATGAACTGCATCGAGTCCCTGGCCCGGGTGGATGTGCTGTGCGTGGACAAAACCGGCACCATCACCGAGGCCAAAATGGATGTGGAAAATGTCATTCCCCTGTCCGACGATCCCCCGGAGCGTTTGGAGCAGACCCTTGCCGCCTTTTACAGCTCCTTTGAGCCGGAAAACGACACCGGCAGGGCCATGCAGGAGATGTTCGCCGGGGAGACGGACTGGGAGTGCCTGCGGTATATTCCCTTCACCTCTCAAACCAAGTGGAGCGCCTGCGTGTTCCGGCGCCAGGGCAGCTATGTGGTGGGCGCCCCGGAGTACACCATGGGCAGCCGCTACGGCGAGATCCGGGAGCTGGTGGAGGAGTGGTCGTCCAGGGGCTACCGGGTGCTGCTGGTGGCCCAGTACGGCCGGGAGCCGGGGGAAACCCTCGTGGCGGATGCCCTGCGGCCCATGGCCCTGGTGCTGCTGAGCAACCGCATCCGCCCGGAGGCGCCGGACACCTTTGCCTACTTTGCCGCCCAGGGCGTGACGGTGAAGGTCATTTCCGGCGACAACCCCATGACCGTGGCGGAGGTTGCCCGGCGGGCGGGGATCCCCGGCGCTGAAAGCTATATAGATGCCGCGCAGTTGAAAACCCAGAAGGATTATTTATCTGCGGTGCAGAAATACACCGTCTTTGGCCGGGTCACGCCGGAACAGAAGAAAAAGCTGATTTTGGCGATGAAGCAGCAGGGCCACACCGTGGCCATGACCGGCGACGGCGTGAACGATGTGCTGGCGATGAAGCAGGCGGATTGCAGCATTGCCATGGCCAGCGGCTCCCAGGCTGCCAGCCAGGTGGCCCGGCTGGTGCTGACCAATAACGATTTTTCCGCCATGCCCGGCATTGTGGGGGAGGGCCGGCGGGTCATCAACAATATTCAGCGGGCGGCCACCCTGTTTCTGGTGAAGAATATCTTCTCCCTGGGCCTGTCCCTGCTGACCCTGTACACCAATTTCCCCTATCCCATGGTGCCGCTGCACCTCAGCGTGATTTCGGCGCTGACCATCGGCGTGCCCTCCTTCTTCCTGGCCATGGAACCCAACTACGAGCAGGTGCGGGGCCACTTCCTCCGGGGCGTGCTGCGCCGGGCTTTCCCCGGCGGGCTGGTGAATATCTTCGTGGTACTCATGGCCCAGGCCTTTGGGGAGGTGTTTGGCCTGCCCGGCGAGGAGGTTTCCGCCGTGTGCGCCGCCATTCTGGCCGTGGTGGGCCTGCTGGTGCTGTTCCAGACCTGTAAGCCCTTCGACCGCTTCCGCCGGCTCATCTGGTGGAGCATGGCCCTGGGGGTGCTGTTCTCCTTTACGGTGCTGTCCAATTTCTTCGAGCTGCAAATCAACAGTGCCGGCTCCACACTGGTGATGTTTGCCCTGACCATCATGACCCCCACCGTGTTCCTGGCGGTGCGGCGGGCCTTTGACTGGGGGGACAAGGTGTACCTGTGGATTAGAAGCAAACTGAAAAAGTAAAAGCCTCCCCCA
>CAYLHM010000140.1:0-3198 GCA_964383485.1 uncultured Oscillospiraceae bacterium | reverse complement strand
AGCCGAAATTATTGATCATGCCGATCGTCGGGCCGGTGATCATTCCCAACCCGTCCGCTTTCCGATACGCCTCCGCCGCATTGCGGTTGATCTCGGAGAATTTGCCGCTCACCGCATCCTCCTGGGCATAGGCCAGGATGGTCTTCTGGCCGGTAAACATTTCCTCCACAAAGCCGTTCATCCTGCCATAGGAGGCGCTTCTTTTGGCGTACAGCGGCCGGGTTTTCCGGCTGATAAACCGGGTAAACAGCAGAGATACCGGAATGGTGAAGACCATGCACAGCACCAGCGGCATGGAAATCCGGCACATCATGATAAAGCTCCCTACAACTGTCACAAGGCTGGAGATGATGGATACCAAGTCGGTAGACAGGCTGGTGCTGACCACATCAATGTCGTAGGATACCCGGCTCATAATATCCCCCGCCTGGTTGCGGTCAAAATATCCCACCGGGAGCGCCATCAATTTGTTAAAAACATCCCGGCGCATATTTTGCGCCACCCGGCGGCTGACCTGGGTCATGCCAATGGCTACCAGAAAGTTTACCACATTGCTGCCCACATAGGCAATCAGCATCCACACGGAATAGTGAATAACGGCCTGCATATCCACTTTCCCCGGCCCGGCGCTGGCAGCCGAAATGGCTTTGCCGGCAAAATCCGGGCCAAGCAGGTTCCCGATGTTGCTCAGAAACGAACACAGCAGCAGTCCCGCCATGATCCAGCGGTACTGCACCAGATATCCGATGATCCGCCGGAGGGCGTTCTTTGTATTTTTGGGGCGGCTCTTGACACCGCCGCGATCTCCTCGTCCTGGCATTTCAAAATCCTCCTTATTCCATAGATCCCATTTGCGTTTCGTAGATTTCCCGGTACGCCGGGCAGCTTTCCAGCAGCTGACTGTGCGTGCCGTAGCCGATACATCTTCCGTTGTCCATGACAAGGATATTGGTCATATTCATAACGGAGCTGACCCGCTGGGCTATCAGAATGGTCGTACTCTGGGCATAGTTTTCCCGGATTGCCTGCCGCATGGCGGCATCCGTGCGGTAGTCCAGGGCGCTGGAGCTGTCGTCCAGGATCAGGATTTCCGGCGCGCCCGCCAGCGCTCGGGCCACAAGCAGCCTCTGCCGCTGACCGCCGGAGAGATTAGCGCCCTTGATATCCACAGGGTAAAGCATTCCTGCCTCCAGGGCATCCACATATTCCGCCGCTTGAGATGATTCGATTGCCTGCCGCAGCTCCTCTTCGGATAAGGCCCTGCCGAAATTCACATTTTCGCCCAGGGTGTCCTGGAAAATCATATCGTTCTGGAAGGCTGCACCGAATTTCCGGTGCAGTTCATCCTTCTGGTAGGTTCGGACATCCCTGCCGTCCACAAAAATCCGCCCTGACTCCGGATCATAGAACCGCATCAATAGGTTCACAATGGTAGTCTTACCGCACCCGGTAGGGCCGATGATGCCCAGGCTCTCGCCCCGGCGAACGGAAAAACTGATATCCTCCAAGGCCTTCTCCCGCTGTGCCCCGGCAAAATTGCCGCCGCTGCTGCCGGCTCCGTAGTTAAAGCTGACATGGTCAAAGCGAATAAAGGCATCTTCCGGGCACATCATAGATTGGTCCATCGGAAGCACCTTCTGCCCGGTGCGGGCGCACAGAATTTCGTCAATGCGGTCGCCGCTGGCAGCGGCCTTGCTGATGGTCTGGAAAATTCGGTTCAGGCCCATGACCCCCATCGTGATCATGTTAAAGTAGGTCAGGAAAGCAAGAATCACGGCCGGATCCATGGTTCCCGCATTGACGCGTTTGGCGCCCAGAAGCACCACCAGTGTCAGGCCGATATTCAGGCAAAGCTGCATGAACGGCCCGGGAATTGCCATGACCGTACTGGCACGGATGTCGCTTCGGGTCATTTTCCGGTTGGCACCGGCAAAGCGCTTTTTTTCATACTCTGTTTTGCTCAGGGCCTTGACCACCCGGATGCCGGTTATATTCTCCCGCATAACCCGAACAACGCTGTCCAGCAGCCGCTGCACATTCTGATACATCGGAATACCCAGATAGGAAACGAAAAGTGTGGCACCAATCAGGAAGGGAAGCGAAACGATCAGGATCATTGCCAGCCGCCAGTCCATGATCAGGGTCATGCAGATGCCGCCCAAAAGCATCATCGGCGCCCGAATGCACAGGCTCTGAAGCTGCTGCGCCGCCGTCTGGACATTGTAGCTGTCACTGGTCATGCGGCTAATCAAGCTGGGCAGACTAAAAGCATCAAACTGAGGCCCCGACAGATCCAGGGTCTTCTGAAACAGCGCCTGCCGAACATCGTAGCTGATATTGTGGGCATTGGTAACGGCCCGGTAATTTGCACTGATGTTGAATAACCAGCACAGCAGTGCGCAGGCAAACATCAGGCCGCCCCAGAGCAGCACCCGGCGCAGATCCTCTGTTGGAACGATCACAGCCATAATTCTCTCCAGAATATAGGGCAGTGCCAGCTCCATCAGCGTGCTCAGCAGCTTCAACACAACCGCAAAGCACACCGACACGGCATATTTTCGCATACTCCGAAAAATCAGCTTCATTCTTCAGCCACCCCCATTTTCTCTGTCAGCTTCACCGCATTTCGGTAGACGATCTCTGTCAGCCGAAGCAGTTCCTTCTGCTCCGATTCGCTTAATCCCTCCATGGCCGCCTCCCGAAAGGCTTCGTAGGCGTTATGGATCGATGGGTAGATCTCCATAGCCGCCGCAGTCGGGTACACGCAACGGCATCGGGCATCCCTTTGGGAGACCTGGCGCGTGATCAGGCCCATCTCCTCCATCCTCTGCACCAGGTGGGCCACTGTTGTTTTGTCCAGGCAAAGCATCGCCGCATATTCATCCTGGGTTTTTCCTGGCCGGCGGCAGATGTAGCTCACCAGCAGCTGCTGGTGGGGCCGCAGTTCCACCTCCGGGCATCTCAGCTTTCGGAATGTTGTAAAGCATCGGCTGATACGCATGATGTTGCCAATGGCGCGATATTCCATAGCCAAAATCTCCTTTTTGTTTTATTGCCGGGAAGGCCCCAAAATCGGCACCAATCAATCCTGCCGCAGCCGGGTCTTTGGAGGTGACCTTAAGATGTAGCTGCAAATAATTCCCTTCCACAGCGCCCATACATCATATCACATTTAGTTGCCTTTTGCAACTATTTTTT
>CAYLHM010000139.1:0-3222 GCA_964383485.1 uncultured Oscillospiraceae bacterium | reverse complement strand
GGCCAAAGCGGACAAAGTGCTTCATGCCCATGGTGTCGGAGGCGCGGTTTTCGTCCGCTGCTTTCTTCTCACCGTTGACGCTCTTGGTGATTTGCATGGACTCCACCTCCACCGGGGAAACGCTCACCGCCTGATGCACCGATACCGGGCCGCGAACGCCAACGGAAACGCCCTTCTGGTCCTTAAACGCAAACACCTGCCCAAATGTGCGCACATCCAGCCAGGTCCGGCAGGCCAGCTTGGCGTATTCCTCACGGTCTTTCACGCCCTTGGTGACGGCCGCCGCCCGCTCGCTCAGGCTGCCGAAGCCGTCCGTGCGCCGATCCTCCGACTGGACGAAAATCTGCTGGCCATGGTCCTGCATCCGGTTGCGGATCTTCCGCTTGATGCACACATCGGAGATCTCCCCCAGGCCGTTGTAGTCGGTTCGGGGGCGGTTGCCGTTCAGGGGGTCGCCGTTGCCGTTGGCACGGGTCACGGAAATCAGGGCTACAAAGTCGATTTTGTTCTGCAGGGCACTCATTTTTTATTCCTCCTCATATTCAGTGGTTTCTTCGTTGGTTTCCTTGGGGGCAAAGAACGCATTGCGCTGAAGCTCATAGCCGATGAGATAAAACTCGTTCAGGGGCCTATTCAGCTCCGTATCATCGGCAATACACAGGATTTTGCCCACGATCTCATCTTTCAGGCGCTCATAGCGTTTGCGGCTTCTCGGCTCGATCCGCCACAGATACGCCTGCTCCAGCTGCCCGTGCAGCCGCTCAAAGGTCGTCCACGGGGTCCTCTTAAACTCGGCCAGGTACTTTATGGCATTGGTCTGCCGCTCCTCGCCGGTTTTCTGATAGAAGTCCGCCTCCACGCGCTCCATCGCTGCCAGCAGGCGGCCAAATTGGAAGCTGCGGTCGGGCCTGTCCAGGTTCCAGTTCATACAAATGTCCTCCTTTAACATCGGTGCATGGTATTTTTGAATAACAGCGCAGGCTGTAAACACCATTGTTCTCCACAGTCCGGGGTCCAGCGCTTCCGGGCGGGACACCCGGTTGACGACGGCATTTCGAATGTCCGCCGGCATTCTGGCCCCGTCCACCCGGCAGGCGATCAGGCGCTGAAGCTGCTGGGCCATGATCCGCTCGTCCGTTTTGAGCGTTGCCTGCTTCTGTTCCATGCGCTGGGTTCCGAAGGCGCAGTCCACAATTTGCTGTAACCAGGGTGCCTGCACGCCATAGGGGCCATTCCACCAGCAGCAGGTGCTGTCCCACCGGTGCAGGCGATCCAGGAAATCGGAGCCAAGCAGCTCGCTGTAATAGGTCACGGAAAGGCGGCCGGTGGTTGCGGCATCCAGGGCGGCCACCACTGCCTGCGCATCCTGGGGCAGCGTTTCCTTAATGCCCAGGAGCGTTCTTTGCAGCTCCTTTTGGTAGTCAGAGGCCTTGGCCTGCACCTTGCCTTTGCGCGGAAGCAGGCTTGTGTGGGCCTGCGGGATCGGAACGCCTTGGGGGTTCCAGCAAAGATACACCCGATCTCCAAAGCAGGCACCCTGGTTGGCCACCACCCAGCGCAGAGCCGCATGGGCCTTTTGGGAAACCGTATAGCCTACGGAAGCCGCCTGCCAGTCCTCAGAAAATCTCCCACGGTATGTAAAGCCGTTTTGATCATTGGCAGAGATCAGCTTGGCATTGCCATGAAAGGCCACCACGCCCTTGGGGTGCTGCTTTGCCGGCGGGGCTTGCTCGCCGGAAACCATGCAAAGCTGTTTCCCCTCCTGGGTGGAGGCATAGTAGCTGATAAAGCACCGAAACAGGGAGCGATCCTTCCAGCATTCCTCCGGGTCATCGCTAAGGGGATCCAAAACCTTCCAGCGCACCAGCAGCTTTTCCTTGTCCGGCACCCCCTGCTCATTCAGCTTGATCAGCTTCCGCCCGCTCAAATCGGCCAGAATGGTTCCGCCCCGGATATAGTTCAGCACCGCCCGGACTTTTGGGTGTGTCCAGGGGGAATTGGCCCAATTTTCCAGCTGCGTGAAATACAGCTCGTATTTTGTTCGGTCGTACCCGCCCAAATAAGAGAGCTGGTCGCACAGCGGGTGCGGACTGGGTGCGCTGGTTCGGCCGGCGGATTCCTCCGTGGCCGGAATGATGATCTTCGGCTCGGACTTGTCCACCGCACAGGCATCCACAAGAGTTCCCTGCCCGTCCAGGGTGATCTCCAGCTGGGCCGCTGTGATGATGTGGGACACCGGGCAGAGGGGTTCTTTTCCCCCGTCATACACCCCCATATACCGGCCCTCCATGGCGTTATAGGTTCGGTAGGCTTGCTGCAGCAGTCCCATTTACTCCACCTCCCCAAATTCCCGCAGGCCGGAGAAATTGTTCAGCTCCCCGCCAAAGGGCTTGATTTCCATCTCCCGCAGCGGCTTTTGATAGGGGCAATCCTCCGGCCGGGGGAAACGAATAACACCGTTTTCCATCACCGGACACCAAAACCGGGCCGTCATTTTCCCGGCGGTTTCCGGGGAGTAGGCCTCGTCGGCATAGGTGATACCGTGGTACATCAGGCCGAAGCTGAGCTTCCCCGTGCCTTCATAGGCGCCGACCCCCTCGTCAAATTCGCAAGGCTCCACATAGCCCTGGCACTCCCGTGTGCCCAGGAAAATATCCCGCCGGCCGCCCTTTTGGATGCTCCGCAGGGCGATCTGATGGTGCTTGTTTTCGTTGCGATCCCGGGAAAGCTCCGGGCGGTTGTCGTTCCACTCGAAATGGGCCCGGACATGGTAGCAGCAGTCCTTCAGATAGGTATAGTAGGCCAGCTCGTTGCCGCCCTGGTATTTGATGGGGCGAATGCCCTTGACCTCCGTGCGGATCTTGTTCATGACCCGCACCTCGTCAATATACCAAACAAAGGTCGGCTTCCAGTAGACGGATGACAAGATGCCCTTCAGCGCCTCGTAGGTGGGGATCTGGTAGCTGCATTTTTCACCGCCCACACGCATGATGGGATCCGTAAACAGTGCGTAGTCCCCCGTCACCCGAAATTCCACGATATTTTGATGCTCTGCTTTCAAAATTACACCTCCCAATTACTTTGCTCCAGGGTAAAGCCGGTTTCCGGGTCATAAAACCCGTCCGTCAATACACAAATTCTTCCGCTGAACAGCTCCATCCAGGCGCCCCGCCGCTCCAGCTCCTGCTTTTGATAGGCATACAGCGACACGGTGTAGGCCCT
>CAYLHM010000138.1:0-3275 GCA_964383485.1 uncultured Oscillospiraceae bacterium | reverse complement strand
CTGATCCGCCAGGGGGAGCTGGTGGCGATCCCTACGGAAACCGTCTACGGTCTGGGAGCCAACGGTCTGGACGATGCCGCCGTGGCAAAAATTTTCCAGGCCAAGGGTCGCCCACAGGACAATCCCCTGATTTTGCACATTGCTTCCCCGGAGCAGATGGAGCTGTTCTGCCGTGAAATTCCCGCCGCTGCCTATACCCTGGCCGAAAAATTCTGGCCGGGGCCTTTGACCATGGTGCTGCCGGTGCGGGAGAATGTGCCCAAGCGCACCACCGCCGGGCTGTCCACCGTGGCCGTGCGCTGCCCGGACAATGCGGTGACCAGGGAGATCATTCGCCTGGCCGGGGTGCCCATCGCCGCACCGTCCGCCAACCTGTCCGGCAAGCCCTCCACCACCACCGCCCAGCATGTCTTGCACGACCACCGGGGCAAAATCCCCCTGATCGTGGACGGCGGAAGCTGCCGGGTGGGTGTGGAGTCCACCATTGTGGACCTGACGGAAAATCCCCCCCGCCTCCTGCGCCCCGGCGGCATCACCCCGGAGCAGCTTCGCCAGGTTCTGGGCGAGCTGGTGGTGGACAAGGCCGTCACCGCTCAGATCAGCCCGGATGCGGTGGTGAAAGCGCCGGGCATGAAATACCGGCACTATGCCCCCCAGGCCCCGGTGACCATTGTGGACGGCAGCCGGGAGCAGGCGGCGGCCTATATCCGGGCCCACTTCGCCCCCGGCGACCGGGTCCTGTGCTTCCGGGAGGAACTGCCCCTGTATGCCGGCCTTGCGCCCCTGGCCTACGGCTCGGAGGCAGATGCCGCTTCCCTGTCCGCCGGACTGTTCGCCGCCCTGCGGGAGCTGGACGATCCCGGTGTCCGCCATGTCTTTGCCCGCTGTCCCACCGGCGGCGGCATCGCCTATGCGGTGCAGAACCGGCTGAAAAAAGCGGCGGCCTTCCACATTGTCCATGTGGGGGAACAGCCATGATTTTGGGGATTACCGGCTGCAGCGGCAGCGGCAAAACCACGCTGCTGGCCTGTGCAAGGGAGGCCGGCTGCCTGATTTTGGACTGCGATGCCATTTACCATGAGCTGCTCCGCACCGACAAAGCCCTGCAAAGCGCCATCGCCAACCGCTTTCCCGGCACGGTGGCAAACGGCGTGGTGGATCGGAAAAAGCTGGGGAATTGGGTGTTTTCCGACGAAAAAGCCCTGCAAGACCTGAACGATCTCACCCATTCCGCTGTAAAATCGGAGGTTCTGCGCCGCCTGCAGGGCCTTTCCGGCCACGCCGCCATTGATGCCTATGCCCTGTTTGAAAGCGGGCTGGACAGTCTGTGCGATGTGACTGTGGCCGTGCTGGCCCCCGCCCAAATGCGTATCGACCGGCTGGTGCAGCGGGACGGGATCACCCCGGAATACGCCCAAAAGCGCATTTCCGCCCAGCACGGCGAGGGGTGGTTCCGGGAAAAATGTGACTACTGCCTGGAAAATCGGGAGAATTTCCCGGCGTTTGCCGCAAAATGCCTTGCATTTTTGAAAGATATCGGTATAATAGTATCATAATAGAAGAAAATCAAGAAGGAGTAACAAGCCATGACCAATGAAGAACTGAAAAACACCCTCCTGGCCGCCCCGAAGAACGGCTATGCCCGGCTTAGCGAAGCCCAGCGGGGCGACATGGAGGCCTATATCCTGCGCTACCGGGCGTTTATCGATGCCTGCAAAACCGAGCGGGAGGCCACAGCCTGGACGGCGGCGGAAGCTGCCAAGCGGGGCTTTGTGCCCTTTACCCCGGGCATGAGCGTCCGGCCCGGCGACAAAATCTACTTCAACAACCGAAATAAGAGCGTTCAGCTGGCCGTGATCGGCAAGGAGCCCCTGAGCAAGGGTGCCAACATCTGCGCCGCTCATGTGGACTCCCCCCGCATGGATGTAAAGCCCAATCCTCTGTACGAGGACAGCGAGATCGCCTATTTTAAGACCCACTACTACGGCGGCATCAAGAAATATCAGTGGCCCACCATTCCCCTGGCGATCCACGGCGTGGTCTACCGCAAGGACGGCACCGTGGTCACCGTGACCGTGGGCGAGGACGAGAGCGATCCCATTTTCGTGGTGTCGGACCTGCTGATCCACCTGTCCGGCGACCAGATGAAGCAGACCGCCGCCGAGGTGATCCGGGGCGAGCAGCTCAATGTGATCCTGGGCAGCGAGCCTTTGGAGGGCGAGGGCAGCGAGCTGGTGAAGCTGCACATCATGAAACTGCTGAACGAAAAATACGGCCTGGTCGAGGAGGATTTCCTCTCCGCCGAGCTGACCATCGTGCCCGCCGGCAAGTGCCGGGAGGTGGGCCTGGATCGGAGCCTGCTGGGCGCCTACGGCCACGACGACCGGGTCTGCGCCTACGCCGAGATCGATGCCATGTTCCAGCTGGACAGCCCCGACAAGACCGCCATCTGCATTCTGGCGGACAAGGAGGAGATCGGCTCCGTGGGCATCAGCGGTATGCAGAGCCAGGCCTTTGAGTACTTCATGGGCGGCCTGTGCCAGGGCCAGGGCGTGGAGCTGCGGGAATGCTTGGCCAATTCCTTCTGCCTGTCCGCCGATGTGTCCAATGCCTTCGACCCCAATTTTGCGGAAACCTGTGACCGCCGGAACAACAGCCGCCTGAACTACGGCGTTGCCATCTGCAAGTACACCGGCTCCCGGGGCAAGGGCGGCGCCTCCGATGCCTCCGCCGAGGCCATGGGCCATGTGCGTACCACCCTGGACAATGCCGGGGTGATCTGGCAGATCGCCACGCTTGGCAAGGTGGATCAGGGCGGCGGCGGCACCGTGGCGGCCTATATGGCCAACCGGAACATCGTCACCGTGGACGCCGGCGTGCCGGTGCTGTGTATGCACGCACCCATGGAGCTGGTGAGCAAGCTGGACTGCTACGAAACCATGCTGGCCTGCAAGGCGATCTACAACGCCTGATCCTCTCTGAGAAAAGCAGTCAAGAGCCTCCACAAGCTAAAAAACCGCCGCTGTGAGGTGTCCTCATAGCGGCGGGTTCCTTATGATACGCTTTTAGATGGGCGGGCCAGGTCCCGATAGTCCGTGCGATGATGACTGCGGCAATCACAAAGGTCAAAATATCAGATACCGGCATGGACACCACCGGCGAGAACGGAGAGAGGAAGCTGGTGATGCCCAGTGCCAAATACCGGCGCGCCAGGCGCCAATGGGGGCTGTTTCTTTACAGCCCCCGGTTTTCAGCATCAAGCTCTGTCTTCGATT
>CAYLHM010000137.1:0-3279 GCA_964383485.1 uncultured Oscillospiraceae bacterium | reverse complement strand
GAAAAATATGCAGAAAATGCCGGAGATGGAAGCATATGAATACCGATATTTTATCCATATTACATCAGCGCTCCTCGGAATTTTCCAAGGGCCAGCGGATGATCGCCGCCTACATTACGGAATTTTATGACAAGGCGGCCTTTATGACCGCCGGGAAGCTGGGCAAGGCCGTGGGCGTTTCCGAGTCTACGGTGGTTCGCTTTGCGCTGGAATTGGGCTACGATGGCTATCCCGGTATGCAAAAGGCCATGCAGGAGATGGTTGCCAACCGCCTGACCTCCGTGCAGCGCATTGAGGTGGCCAACGACCGAATTGGCGGCCGGGATGTGATCTCCACCGTGCTTCAGGCGGATATGGACAAGCTCCGCCGCACCGAGGAGCAGGTGGATCGCAGGCAGTTCGCCGCCGCTACCGAGGCCATTTTGAAGGCCAAGGGCATTTATATCCTGGGCGTGCGCTCTGCGGCGCCTTTGGCCAGCTTTTTGGGCTATTATCTCAATTATATGTTTTCCAATGTCCATATCATCACAGCCTCCGGCTCCGGCGAGATGTTCGAGGGGATCGTGAGCGTAGGGCCGGAGGATGCGGTCATTGCGTACAGCTTCCCCCGGTATTCCGCCGCCACTGCCAAGGGCGTTCAGTACTGCCGCAGTGCCGGCGCAACGGTCATCGGCTTCACCGACAGCGCCCAGTCCCCGGTGGGGCAGAGCTGTGACTATGTGCTGCTGGCCAAAAGCGATATGCAGTCCCTGGCGGATTCCCTGGTGGCGCCCCTCAGCCTGACCAATGCCCTGCTGGTGGCCCTGGCCGCCGGGAGAGAGCAGGAGCTGGGCAAGAACCTTGAAAAATTGGAGCATATCTGGGAGGAATACCGGGTATATGAAAAGCAGGCGGAGTAATGGAGCATGATCTGATTGTGGTGGGCGGCGGCCCGGCGGGAATGCTGGCCGCCATCACGGCGGCAAGGGGCGGCAAACGGGTCCTGCTCCTGGAGCGGAACGGGCGGCTGGGAAAGAAGCTGCTCATCACCGGCAAGGGCCGCTGCAATGTGACCAACAACTGCGCCGCCGGCCAGGTGCTGGAGAATATTCCCCACAACGGCCGATTTCTTTACAGCGCCATGGCCGCCCTGCCGCCGCAGAGTGTCATGAAGCTGCTGGAGGAGCTGGGCTGCCCCCTGAAAACCGAGCGGGGGAACCGGGTGTTCCCGGTATCCGACCGATCCGGCTCGGTGCTGGAGGCCTTGCAGCGGGAGCTGACACGGCTGAAAGTGGACCTTGTGGGGGAGCGGGCGGTGGAGCTGCTGACCCGGGACGGGCGCATCTCCGGCGTGCGCACGGAAAAGCATTCCTATGCCGCTCCGGCGGCGGTGCTGGCCACCGGCGGACTGTCCTATCCCGCCACCGGCTCCACCGGCGACGGCTATACAATGGCCGAAAAGCTGGGGCACCACATCACGCCCTGCGAGGGTTCGCTGGTGCCTTTGGAGGCAAGCGGCCCGGATTGCCCGGATATGCAGGGACTGAGCCTGCGCAATGTGGAGGTGAAGCTCCTGGACGGCCGGGGAAAGCTGCTGTACCGGGATTTCGGGGAGCTGCTGTTCACCCATTTCGGTTTGTCCGGCCCTACCGTCCTCAGCGCCAGCGCCCATTTGAAAGGGACAGGCTGCCGCCTGGTGATCGATTTGAAGCCGGCGCTGGACGAAAGCAAGCTGGACGGCCGCATTCTGCGGGATCTGCAGCAGTACCGCAACCGCAGCATGGAACACGCTCTGGCAGATCTGCTGCCCCGCACCATGATCCCGGTGATTTTGCGCCGGGCCGGGATCGATGGGGATCTGCCTGCCAATTCCCTGACCAAGCAGCAGCGCCGGGCGCTTTTGGAGCAGCTCAAGGCCTTTTCGGTGGATATCAAAGGGAAACGCCCGGTGCAGGAGGCCATCATCACCAGCGGCGGTGTCCGAACGGGGGAGGTGGACCCCAAAACCATGGAGTCCAAGATCCTGCCGGGCCTGTATTTCGCCGGAGAGATCCTGGACTGCGATGCCTACACCGGCGGGTTTAACCTGCAAATCGCCTGGGCAACGGCTTTTTTGGCCGGGAAAGCCGTTCTGGGAAAAAACAACCGTTGACAAATGGAGCAAGCTGTAATAAAATAGGGTAGAGATGAACTTACAAGAACACGGAGGGATACATCATGTATGATAAATTGGTAGAGCTTGCTGCAAAGCAGCTGGAGCTGGACCCCGAGGAGATCACGCCCAGCAGCACCTTTGATTCCCTGGGCATCGACTCCCTGGACATCGTGGAGATGATCATGGAGCTGGAAACCAAATTGGGTGTGGAGCTGGATCTGGAGGATCAGAAGATCACCACCTTCGGCGAGCTGGCAGAGTTTGTAGAGTCCAAGCTGAACTAATAATTTCATAGCCTTGTTTCAGCAGACCGGCTTGTAACAAGGTCGCACTAGTCGGGGAGATAGCGGTGCCCTGTTGCCTGCAATCCGCTATAGCAGGGATGAATCCCCACACCCGGGCTTGTCTGAGTGCCGTCAGGACTGTGTAAGCGGTGTTGATGGATCGGTCTTGCGCAACGAGATCCCGTGAACCATGTCAGGTGGGGAACCAAGCAGCATTAAGCGGATCCTCTCGTGTGCCGCTAAGGCTGCCGATCCTGAGCTGGCTGCACGGCTACCGGGCATTCAGCAGGCTCAAATGTGGGTGTGCGATCTTGTTATGAGCCGGTCTGTGCCAATCCCGGGCTTTGTTATGTGGTAAAGAAAAATCATTTGGAGGGACGGTGAACAGTATGTACCAGGCGCTCTATCGAAAATACAGGCCCCAGACCTTTGACGATGTGGTGGGTCAGGCGGCGGTGACCCAGACACTGAAAAATCAGCTCACTTCCGGGAAGCTCAGCCATGCCTATCTGTTTACCGGCTCCCGTGGCACCGGCAAGACCTCCTGCGCCAAAATTCTGGCCAAGGCGGTGAACTGCCTCAATCCCCAGAACGGCAATCCCTGCAACTGCTGCGAGGCCTGCAAGGCCATCGACTCCGGCTCCTGCATGGATGTGCTGGAGATCGATGCCGCCTCCAACAACGGTGTGGACAATGTGCGGGACCTGCGGGACGATGCCATCTATTCGCCCTCCCAGGTGAAAATGCGGGTGTATATCATCGACGAGGTGCATATGCTCTCCGTATCCGCCTTTAACGCCCTGCCGAAGATCATCGAGGAGCCGCCGGAGCATGTGCTGTTCATTTTCGCCACCACCGACC
>CAYLHM010000136.1:1827-3299 GCA_964383485.1 uncultured Oscillospiraceae bacterium | reverse complement strand
ATGAAAAAACTGCTCTTTGTGATGAACCCCTGCGCCGGAATGCGCAAGGCCAACCGGTTGCTGCCGGAAATCCTTTCCGTGTTCAACCGGGCGGACTACCAGGTGCAGGCGTATATGACGGCCTGCCCCGGTGATGCCGCCGTGGAGGTGGAGAAGCTGGCGGGCCAGGTGGACCTGGTGGTGTGCGCCGGCGGGGACGGCACCTTCAACGAAACCGTCACCGGCTTGATGCGGTGCGGCTGCCCCACACCGGTGGGCTATATCCCCTGCGGCTCCACCAACGACTTCGCCGCCAGCCTGCACCTGCCCACCGACCCGGTGGAGGCCGCCCGGCAGATCGTGGCGGGCCAGCCCCGGCCCTATGATGTGGGCAGCTTCGGTGACCGCTATTTTTCCTATGTGGCCTCCTTCGGGGCCTTTACCCGCACATCCTATACCACGCCTCAGAATGTGAAAAACGCCCTGGGACACATGGCCTATATTCTGGAGGGCATCTCCGAGCTGTCCCAAATTCGCAAGGAGCATATTTCCATCGAGCTGGGGGATCAGGTGATCGAGGACGATTTCATCTTCGGCGCCATCAGCAACTCCACCTCCGTAGGGGGCATTCTGGCCCTGGATCCCAAGCAGGTGGATATGCAGGACGGCCGGTTTGAGATCCTGCTGGTGCGGGCGCCCAAAAATCTCATGGAGATCCACGAATGTATTCAGGCCCTGCAAAAGCAGAGCTACAACTGTGCCATGATCACCTTTTCCAGCGCCAGCCGGGCGGTGATCACGGCGGATCCCGGCATGGTCTGGACCCTGGACGGGGAGCGGGCCGAGGGCAGCGAGGTCATTCATGTGAACAACCTGCACCATGCCCTGTACCTCATGGCGGGGGTGGCGTGATGCTGAATACCACACTGTGCTATGTCCTGCGGGGCGACGAGGTGCTGATGCTCCACCGGGTCAAAAAGCAGAAGGATGTAAACAAGGACAAATGGATCGGCATCGGCGGCAAGTTTGAGGGCCAGGAAAGCCCGGACGAGTGCCTGCTCCGGGAGGCCTGGGAGGAAACCGGCCTGACCCTGACCTCCTGGCGGTGCCGGGGGGTCGTGACCTTCCTCACCACCGGCGGCTGGGAGGGGGAATATATGTACCTGTTCACCGCCGACGGCTTCGAGGGGGAGCTGAAAGACTGCAGCGAGGGCGAGCTGCAATGGGTGAGCCGGGATTTTCTGGATCAGCTTCCCAAATGGGAGGGGGACAAGATCTTTTTGGAGCTGTTGTGGCAGGATGCCCCCTTTTTCCTGCTGAAGCTCCGCTATGACGGCGACCGCCTGGCCGAAGCCATGCTGAACGGAAAGCGGATCGTGTAAAGACTCCCCCTTTTTAGGGCGGCGCAGCGCCCATTGGTGACTGAGAGGGTGCGGCTTTACCCTCTCCGCCCTCGCAAGCTCGGGCACCTCTCCCAAAGGGAGAGGCTTTGC
>CAYLHM010000136.1:0-1727 GCA_964383485.1 uncultured Oscillospiraceae bacterium | reverse complement strand
TTACCCTCTCCGCCCTCGCAAGCTCGGGCACCTCTCCCAAAGGGAGAGGCTTTGCACCCGCCAGCGGCTCCCCCTTTGGAGGAGGCTTTGGTGGTGCTTCATACAGCAAAAAAACCGCCGGGGAACCGGCGGTTTGGCGTTTTTTGATTTACATCAGCTCGGTCAGCAGGAAGTACACCAGCACCGTGGCGCCCAGGAGAATGCGGTACACGCCAAAGGCGGCGAAGCTGTGCTTGCGCACATATTCCATCAGGCCCTTGATCACCAGCAGGCTCACCAGGAACGACACCAGGCAGCCCACGATCAGCACCATCAGCTCGCTGCCGCTGACCTCTGCGCCCTTCAGCAGAAATTTCAGCAGCTTCAGCCCGCTGGCCCCCAGCATGGTGGGAATGGCCATGAAAAAGCTAAATTCCGCCGCCGCACTTCTGGAAATGCCCAGGAGAATGCCCCCCAAAATGGTGGAGCCGGAGCGGGAGGTGCCGGGGATCAGCGCCAGGCACTGGAAAGCGCCCATGAGCAGGGCTGTGCGCAGGTCGATCTGGCTGACCTTTTCGATGGCCGGGGCCTTGCCCTGGTTTCGCCGCTCCACCAGGATAAAGGCGACACCGTAGAGAATGAGCATGGCGGCCACCACGATGTAATTGTACAGATGCTCGTCCAGCCAGTCGTCCAGCACCAGACCCACCACCGCCGAGGGCACCACAGCCACCAGCACCATGAGCCACAGCCGCCAGGTGGCCTGCCTCTGCTTGCCGGACTTCTTGGGGGACAGGGGGTTGAGCTTATGGAAAAACAGCACCACCACTGCCAGAATGGCGCCCAGCTGGATCACCACCTGGAACATCTCGTAAAACGCATCGGAAACCTGCAATTTTACAAATTCGTCCAGCAGGATCAGGTGGCCGGTGGAGGACACGGGGAGCCACTCGGTGACGCCCTCCACAATGCCGAACAGCACGGCTTTCAAAAATTCTAACATACACAGCTTCCTTTCCCGGAGTGTTTTGCGCCTATATCATACCGCTTTCCGAGCATAAAAGCAAGAAAAATTTTCCCATTCACATTTTACCCCGGAACTCTTAACAAATAATTCATGATAATCCGGGAAAAACAGTTATAATGATAAAAAACGAAAGAAATAAAACTTCGGAGGTATTTATCATGGCAATTTCCGTGCTGATCGTAGAGGATGACCGCAATATTGCAGAGCTGCTGCAAATGTACCTGGAAAAAGAGGGCTATGCCGTGATCGTCGCCGGGGACGGCGGCCAGGGCCTGGCCAAGTTCCGCTCCATCAAGCCGGATCTGGTCCTGCTGGATGTGATGATGCCGGTGATGGACGGCTGGGCCGTGTGCAAGGCCATTCGTGCCGAGAGCCAGACCCCGGTCATCATGCTCACCGCCAAGGGCGAGACCGACGACAAGGTGCAGGGCCTCCACTCCGGGGCGGACGACTACATCACCAAGCCCTTTGAAATGCGGGAGGTGCTGGCCCGGATCGAGGCCGTGCTGCGCCGCAGTGCCGGCGTGACCGCCGAGAAAAAGGCCCGGCGGCTGGTATTTGACAATCTGGTGATCGACATGGACGCCTTTGAGCTGATCGTAGCCGGGAAAAAGGTGGATACGCCCCCCAAGGAGATGGAGCTGCTGTTCTACCTGGCCTCCTCCCCCAACCGGGTCTACACCCGCAACCAGCTTCTGGACGAGGTGTGGGGCTTCGACTA
>CAYLHM010000135.1:0-3319 GCA_964383485.1 uncultured Oscillospiraceae bacterium | reverse complement strand
ACCAACGGCATGAAGGGAACCCTGCTGTGGAGTAATTCGTAAGCATCAACCGCCGTTATGCGATCGCTCGGTGCGGGCAAAAATGGGACTGCCGCAAAAGCGCATTTTGCAGCAGTCCCGTATTTTTTGCGTTGCAACCGGGCCTGTAAGCCGGGTTCTGTTTTGACAGCCATCTATCTAGGCCCGCCGTTGCCGACGGGCTCCAGCCACCTCTTGGGGACGGCCGGGCCGGCCCTGTGTCCCCCACACGGTGTTGCTTCGGGATAGAGTTTACATCATAGAACCCATGTCTCCATGGGCTGGGTGCGCTCTTACCGCACCTTTTCACCCTTACTCCCAATGGGAGCGGTATCTCTCTGTTGCACTTGTCCTGAGGTCGCCCTCGGCGGGTGTTACCCGTTATCCCTGCCCTGCGAAGCCCGGACTTTCCTCACCTGGGCCCTTTCGGATCCCAGCCGCGGCTGTCCGGCCCGGTTGCAGCATTATTGTACTACATAAAATCGAACTTGTCAAATGCCTTGCAAAAAGAAGTCAAAAGCGTTATACTATGGATAAGTCTTTTGAATAAAAGGGAGATGCGGCATGATTTCTGCTTTTGACACTTATTTTTCCCGGCTGCGGGGCAAGACCGTGGCGGTGCTGGGACTGGGCGTGAGCAACCGGCCCCTGGTGCGGCTGCTGCTGGAATTTGGCTGCCGGGTGACCGGCTGCGACAAGACCCCCAGGGAGCAGCTGGACGGGGAGATCCTGGAGCTGGAACGGCTGGGCTGCACCCTGCATGTGGGTGCGGATTACCTGGAAAATCTCACAGCGGAGCTGGTGTTCCGCACCCCCGGTATGCACCCGGAAATGCCGGCCCTGCAAGCGCTGCGGGCGGCGGGCGCCCAGGTCACCAGCGAAATGGAGGCCTTTTTTGAGGTCTGCCCCTGCCGGATCATTGGCGTGACTGGCTCCGACGGAAAGACCACCACCACCACCCTCATCGCCGAGATGCTGAAGGCCGCCGGTAAAACCGTATGGCTGGGGGGCAACATCGGCCGGCCCCTGCTGCCCCTGACCCGTCAGATGGCGCACGAGGATTTTGCCGTGGTGGAGCTTAGCTCCTTCCAGCTGATGGATATGCGCCGCAGTCCCCAGGTGGCGGTGGTGACCAATCTGGCCCCCAACCACCTGGACATTCACAAAAGTATGGACGAATATATTTGGGCCAAGCAAAATATTTTCCGCTTCCAGCAGCCGGGGGACCGGCTGATCTTGAACGCCGACAACGCCATCACCGACGGCTTTGCGGGGAACGGCACCACCAAAAAATTCTCCCGCCGCCACCGAACCGACGGTGCGTGGGTAGAGGGCGGCGTGGTGTACCGGGACGGCATCAAGGTTCTGGATACGGCGGATATTCTCATTCCGGGCCAGCACAATGTGGAAAATTATCTGGCGGCCATTTTGGCGGTGGAGGGCCTGGTGGACGATGGAACCATCCGCCAGGTGGCCAGGAGCTTCGGCGGGGTGGAGCATCGCATTGAGCTGGTGCGGATCAAGGACGGCGTGCGGTTCTACAACGACTCCATCGCCTCCTCACCCAGCCGCACCATTGCCGGCCTGCGGAGCTTCCCGGAAAAGGTGATCCTGATCGCCGGGGGCTATGACAAGCACATTCCCTATGATGTCCTGGGGCCGGAGATCTGCGCCCATGTCAAGAAGCTGTTCCTCAACGGGGCCACCGCCGGGAAGATCCGCCGGGCGGTGGAGGGCCTGCCGGATGCGCCGGAGATGGTGGACTGCGGCGATTTCGAGTCGGCAGTCCGGGCGGCGGCAGCGGCGGCTCAGCCGGGAGATGTGGTGCTGATGAGCCCGGCCAGCGCCGCCTTCGATCAGTTCAAAAACTTCATGGTTCGCGGTGATTTCTACAAAAAACTGGTGCAGGAGCTGTAAAAAATGAACATTTCAAAATTTACCAGGGCCGCCCGCAGGGCGCTCCCTCTGGGCTATTGCGGCGCTGTGATCGTGGCGGCGGGGACGGCCTCCCGCATGGGCGGCATCGACAAGATCATGGCCCCGCTGGGGGGTGAACCCCTGATCCGGCGGACGGTGCGGAATTTTCAAAACTGCAATGCCATTCGGGAGATCGTGGTGGTGACCCGGCCCGATCTGGTGCTGCAAATCACCGATCTGTGCCACGATTTTGACAAGGTGCGCATGGTGGTGCAGGGGGACAACACCCGGCAGGCCTCCGTGAGCCGGGGGCTTTCCGCCCTGTCGGGGCAGGTGCAGCTGGTGGCCGTCCACGACGGAGCCAGGCCCTTTGCGGGGGAGCAGCTCATCGACCGGGTGGTGCGGGCGGCCCATACCTACGGTGCGGCCATTCCGGCGGTGCCGGTGAAGGACACGGTGAAGGCGGTTCGGGGCGGCCTGGTGCTGGCCACGCCGGACAGAAGCACCCTGCGGGCGGTGCAGACCCCCCAGGCCTTTGACCTGGAGCTTCTAAAGGCGGCCTTTGGGAAGGTTCAGCAGGAGGGACTTGCCGTTACCGACGAATCCTCGGCTGTGGAAATGCTGGGGATGTCCGTCAAGGTGGTGGAGGGATCCGAAAATAATATCAAAATCACCACGCCTTTGGACTTGAAATTTGCGGAAATGCTGCTGGAGGAAGCACAATGAGAATTGGACATGGCTATGATGTACACCGGCTCACACCGGGCCGGGCGCTGATTTTAGGCGGGGTGGAGATCCCCTGCGAGCTGGGGCTGGACGGCCACAGCGATGCGGATGTGCTGATCCACGCCGTGATGGATGCCCTGCTGGGGGCAGCGGGCCTGGGGGATATCGGCATTTATTTCCCGGACACCGACCCGGCCTACAAGGGCGCAAATTCCATGAAATTGTTGGAAAAAGTGGGTGAAATGCTGAAAAATGCCGGTTATGCGGTGGGAAATATTGATGTGACCATGATCGCCCAAAGGCCCAAGCTCAGCCCCTTTATTCCGAAAATGCGGGAAAATATCGCCGCCGTTCTGGGCCTGGATCCCGGCCAGGTGAATGTGAAAGCCACCACCGAGGAACATTTGGGCTTCACCGGCCAGGGCCAGGGCATGGCCTGCCATGCGGTGTGCCTGATCGAACATATTTGACAGAAAGGAACCGCTGTGATATGATCCAAACATACGGAAGGGACATGACCATGAAAAAGAGCGGGCCTTTACGGCGGCGGTATTGTGCTGGAGTTCCTTGCGGCCTGAAGCACTACAAGTGGTACATACAGAGTAGGACGGTGAGCTGTACGGTCAAGCCCCTTGTGGGACAGGAAACAACGGTGTAC
>CAYLHM010000134.1:0-3365 GCA_964383485.1 uncultured Oscillospiraceae bacterium | reverse complement strand
CTCTCAATTTTCCTCTAAAATGCAGAAGCCCATGGGGGCCACCGATACCCAATCCGGGGATACTGTACGCAGATTGTGGGCAAACAGCACCTTGCAGCCGGGAATTTCCCAGTTGTCGTAGCCGCAGTTCAAACAGATGTGCAGCTCCCGCCCCTGATACTGCCGGGTATAGCCCAGCCGCCGGTCGCCGGCCTGGAAGAAACGGATATCCCCCAGCCGCAGGGGCGCATGGCTCCGGCGCAGGCTGCCAAGATAGCGGAAATACTCCACCAGCCGGCGATCCTCCCGGCCCCAGGGATAGGTGCGGCGGTTGAAGGGGTCTTTGTAGCCCTCCATGCCCGCCTCGTCCCCATAGTACAGGCTGGGGCTGCCGGGCAGGGTGTATTGCAGCAGGGCGGCCAGGAGCAGCCGCTCTTTCGCCAGCTCATACTGCTGCCGGGACAGGCTCCTGCCCGCCTTTTCCGCCCGGCTGCCGTCGAAATCGTCCACCAGGGCGGTGAGAATGCGGGGGGTATCGTGGGAGCCCAGCAGGTTCATGTTGCTCAGCAGCACCTGGGGCGGATAATTTTCGGCAATGGTCATCACCGTTTCCCGCAGGGCGGTGCCGTCGTCCCGGTCCCGCAGGAAGTTGATAATGGCCGTGCGGAAGGGATAGTTCATCACGGAATGCAAAATGCCGTCCACAAAATACCGGGTGCGGCGGCCGTAGGCGATTTTGTTGGAGGCATCCTCCCACACCTCGCCCAGCAGCAACGCATCGGGCTTGAGCTGAAGCACCCGCTGTTTGAACAGGTAGAGAAATTCGCTGGGCAGCTCGTCGGCCACATCCAGGCGGAAGCCGTCGGCCCCGGCCCGGAGCCAGTGGGCCACCACGGAGTCCTCCCCGGTGATGATGTAGTCGATGAAGCCGGAGTCCATTTTGTTCACCGTGGGCAGCGTGGGAAAGCCCCACCAGGAATTATAGGAATGGGGCCACTGGTGAAAGGTGTACCAGCTATAATAGGGGGACTGCCGGCTGCAATAGGCCCCGCCGCCGCCAAAGCTGCGGTTTTTGTCGAAATACAGGCTGTTGGAGCCGGTGTGGGAGTACACGCCGTCCACGATCACCCGGATGCCCCTTCTGTGGGCGGCCTCGCACATGGCGGTGAACGCCTCCTCGGTGCCCAGCATGGGGTCGGGAACCTTGTAGTCGCCGGTGTCGTAGCGGTGGTTGGAAAAGCTCTTGGAAATGGGGTTGAGATAGAGAATATCCACGCCCAGGGAGGCGATATAGTCCATTTTATCGGTAATGCCCCGGAAATTGCCACCGAAGAAATCGTTGTTCAGCACCTCGCCCTCCGGCGTGGGCTGCCAGACCACTTCCTCGTCCCAGCGTTCATGCACGGTGTACGGCTCCAGCTTGCCCGTCAGGTCGCAGTCGCCGCTTTTGCAGAAGCGGTCGGGGAAGATCTGGTAGATCACGGCGCCCATGGCCCAATCCGGGCAGTGAAAGTCCGCCGGGACACAGCTCAGCTGCCACTGGTCGCCGGCCTCCATATTGGTCTCGCTGCCGGATTTGAACAGGCGAAAAGAGCCGGTGCGGCTGTAAATGCGGAAATGGTAGTAATACAGCCCAGGCTCCGGAATAGAAAAGCTGCCGCCGAACTCCTCGTAGGCGCCTTTTTGGAGCTGACGGTTCAGGGCCACGGACTGGGCCGGGTTGCCGTCCTCACGGGACAGGATACATTCCGCCCAGGTGGCCTGGACGGAAGCGGGAATGTGGATATGCAGCGTGCATTCCTGCTCCGGCACCAGGGTGCCGAAGGGGTCCTTGAAGCAAAGCTGCTTGCTGTCGTAAAGAATACGCATCGGGTCGTCTCCTTGTGTGATGTTCCGTACACATTATATACCCAGATGGGCAAAAATGGAAGAGGAATTTTCGCCCTTTTGCAAAAAAGGCGCATCAAAACCGCCCTCTGGGATCTGCAGGGCAGTCCGGCAAAAACCGTCCAATGTGCGCAGGGCCGCCGCAGACACATTCGGATCACACAAAAAAAGCGGGGCAGCCAAAGCTGCCCCCGGTATATGCGCCTTAACCGGCGGAGAAATAGTAGTTAAACTCTGCTTCTGTTACGCCAGACTGGAAGGGCACACAGCTCAGCAGCGATGTTAGTGCAGCAGCCTGCCGCTCTGACAGCGCCGCATCATCGTCATAGAGCTGGGACAAAACCGCCAGGTAGTCCGACCGGCTGCAAAGCTCCTGAACATATGGATTATTTTCCACAAGACCTGCATACGCTTCAGGGGAGCTGCTGTACACATCCGCCATGACAAACTCGCTGTTCAAAAGGCCCAAAGCCAATTCCTCTGTGGTCATCTCTGCAAGCTCCTGTGCGCTGGGGCCAACGACCTCTCCGCTGCCCTCATAGGTGACACCGGCAGAGTCGAAGTTGTGGTAGGTATTCAGCTCCCGCATGGCATCCAGCTCCGCCTGCGCTTGGCTGGAGTAGGTATATTCCACCGAATTTCGGACACCCAGGGCCTGCACGCCGGGGATTTGACTGATGGCAAGGCCCAGAACCACGACTAGCAGCAGTGCGCAAGTAATTCCCCACTTTGCTGTTTTTGACATATACATCCCCTTCTTTAATATAGTTTGGCATATAGCCTAGCTTTATTATATAGGATGCTTCTGCCTGTGTCAACATCAATTTGCGGATTTTCACAATTTGCGCAAAAGGAAAGCAGAGCAGCCGTTTTGAAAGGCGGCTGCTCTGTATGCTTATTCCTTGATGCTCCCGTCGGGGTTGAACAGGGGCAGCTTTTCCAGGTAGATCAGGTCACTTCTGCCGATGGCATCGCCCTCGGCCAAAATCGCCATGCGGCCGCAGATCTCCCCGCCGGCCTTCTGCACCAGGGCCTCCAGAGCGGACAGGCTTTCGCCGGTGGAGATCACATCGTCCACGATCAAAATCCGCTTGCCCTTCATCAGCTCGGCATCGGCGCCGTCCAGGTACAAATGCTGCTCCTTGGCGGTGGTGATGGAGCGGACGGCCACCTCCACCACATTGCGCATATACAGCTTGGGGGCTTTTCGGGCCAGAATGTACTTGGCATCGCCGGCCTGGCGGGCCATTTCGTGGGCCAGGGGAATGCCCTTGGCCTCGGCGGTGATGATATAATCATATGCCGGGGCCCTGGCCAGCAGCTCCCGTGCGCAGGCGACGGTCAGCTCTTGGTCCCCGAAAATCACAAAAGCGCCAATGTAAAGTTGGTCACTCACAGGGCACAGGGGAAGGCTCCGCTCCAGCCCTGCAACGGTCATACGATATTCCATGGAAACAGGACTCCTTTGAAGAAAAAAGATACATCTATTATACTCCAAC
>CAYLHM010000133.1:0-3389 GCA_964383485.1 uncultured Oscillospiraceae bacterium | reverse complement strand
TTGCCGGTGTAATCTGCCTGCTGTCATCGGTCATATAACGCCCGGTTTGTCTTTTACGCTGCTTCAGGGCGGCTGCAAAAGATACAAAAAAAGAGGCGGCTTACACCGTCTCTTTTTGGATATTGGCATTAGCTATTTTCACGGTCAGTCGCCCGACAACTATCGTCGCCGCAGATGAGCTTAACTTCTGTGTTCGGGATGGGAACAGGTGGACCCTCATCGCAATCAATACCAACTTCTATGGATGGTTCTTCGCCATCTTTTATGTCAAAACGCTGTGCGTTCGGATCTCTCGGTATGAAATGACAAGTTACTATGATGATCCGATGGACGAGGAAGGGAACGATCATTGCAGGCATTTTGACGAGTATTTTTCGGATCCCAAAAGAGTAGCATATTATTAAATTATCATTTTCAGGGGGTAGCATATGAAAAGAACGGATTATCTGAGCTGGGACGAGTATTTCATGGGCATCGCTGCCCTCACCGCCCGGCGGAGCAAGGATCCCAGCACCCAGGTGGGCGCCTGCATCGTGTCCCAGGACAACATCATCATGTCCACCGGCTACAACGGGATGCCCAAGGGCTGCTCCGATGACGAATTTCCCTGGGATCGGGACGGGGAGCAGACCAAGTATCCCTATGTCGTCCACGCCGAGCTGAACGCCATCCTCAACGCCAACGGCCGGGATCTGCGGGGCAGCCGCATTTATGTGGCCCTGTTTCCCTGCAACGAGTGCGCCAAGGCCATTATCCAAAGCGGCGTGCGGGAGGTGGTGTACCTGTCGGATAAATATGACGGGAGCCCTTCCAATCAGGCCTCCAAGCGGATGCTGGCCGCCGCCGGTGTCAAGGTCACCCGCCTGACCACCGCCCTGGAGGAAATCACCCTGGATTTCACCCCGGAGGAGGAGCGGTAGCTGCCGCAGTATTGCCCTCCGTTTCCAGCACCTCGTAGCTCTGGGTGTCGGAAAAGTGCCACCATTCCCCAAAATAGGGGCAGAAGCCAAACTGCTCCATGGTGCTTTCCAGCAGCAGGGCGTTTTCCCGGGCCGTTTCGCCGCAGTCGGCATAGTCCCGGTCGGCCAAGGGGGAAAAATCGTCGAACCCGGTGGGCATTTCCAGCTCCTGACCCTGGCCGTCCACCAGGGTCACATCCACCGTGTTCCCCCGGCTGTGGTTGCTGAAGCCCCGGCTGGGATCTGCCACAAAAGTGGGATCCGGGCAGATTTCCCACAGGCGGTACTGGGCCCAGGTGGGCCGGTAGGCATCCCAGATCTTCAGCCCCAGGCCATAGTCCTCCAGGGCCTGCTGCACCTGGGCCAGCTTTTTCACTGTGCCGTAGCGCAGATACGCCTCCTGGAAATCATAGATCACCTGGCCGGTGAAATTATCGGTTCCCGCATAGCGCAGCTCCACCGCAATATCCGGGATGTAGTCCGCCACAGCCACCAGCTCATCGTCTGCCGGCTCCGGGACGGTTGTCTGGGGCGGAACTGCGGTGGAGGGCGGCGGGGCCTGGGTCGGAGCCGCAGTGGAAGGCGGGGCCGTCTGAGTTGGAACCGTCGTTTGAAGCGTGGATGTGTGGCAGGCGCAGAGCAGAACCGTCAGGCACAAAAGCCACGGCAGCTTTTTCATTTCTTTTTCTCCTTGGGCGGCTTCTTTTTCTCCCTGCCCTTGAAGCGGCTCGTCTGCTCCGGCGCTTGATTTGCCAGCTTGCCCGGGTCGATCCGCCGCCCGGCCAGCCGTTTATCCGTGAGTTCCCGCAGGAGGGCATACAGCACGGAGGCCAGGGGAATGAACAGCAGCATACCCACAACACCCATCAGGTCGCCGCCGATGCCCACTGCCACCAGAACCCACATTCCGGGCAGGCCGATGGAGGTACCCACCACTCTGGGATAGATCAGATTGTTCTCGATCTGCTGAAGCACCTGGAACACCACCACAAACAGCAGGGCCTGGGGGACACTTTCGACCATAATGAAGACAAAGCCCACGATCATGCCCACCCAAGCGCCCACAATGGGCACCAGCGCCGTCACAGCGATGACCACGCTCACCAGGGGCACATAGGGCAGGCCCAGGATCAGCATGGTAATTGCAAACATACAGCCTAAAATCACCGCTTCCACACACTGGCCGGACAGGAAATTGGAAAAGGTGGTGTTGCTCATGCGCATGATCCGCACGATCTCATCGGAAACCCGCTCCGGCACGAAGGAATACAGCAGCTTTTTGCACTGCCGGGCCAAAATCTCCTTGCGGCTGAGGCAGTACAGGGCAAAAACGATGCTGAACACGGCGTTGAAAATGCCGTTATACAGGCCGATGACCACATTGTAAGCCATGTCGAAAATGGAGCTGATACCGCTGGTCAGAATGTTGACTACCCGCTGAACCAGCTCGGACCAGTTGAAATTCTCAAAATCCGTGTTTTCGGACAGCCAGTCCAGAACCTCCGGGTGCTCTGCCATATAATCCGTCACCAGGGCCTGGATGCGGCTAAAGAACCCTGGCAGGGCCGCGATCAGCCGCTCCACCGTGGCGGTGATCTGGGGAACCAGCAGCCACACGACACCGATCAACACCACCGCAATGGCCAAAAAGGTCAGGCAGATCGCCGCCAGCCGGCGCAGGCCGGGTTTTTTGATGCCGCCGAGTCCCCGTTCGATGGCCCGCATGGGCACATTCAGGATAAAGGCCAGCACGGCGCCCACCGCATAGGGGGCAACCAGGCTCCATATTCCCCGGAGCAGGCCCATGAGCCGCTCGGTTTCGTGGAGCAGCCAGTACAGGCCGATGCAGGCCGCCACGCCCAGGAAGATATTGCGCAGGGTCTTTTTGTCCAAATCCACAGGACATTCCTCCTTTTCCTCCCATTATATAGGATTATTCGAGAAAAAGCAACCGTTTTTCATAATCTCGCCAGCCAAATACCCTGTCATATTGCGGGCCGGGCACGCATAGGCTTTTTCGGTAGCACACAGCATCGGAGGGGAGATTATGTCAGATACCATTGAGACCCGTGCCCGGGAATTGGCTGTGTACATGATCGAAACCGGCGCCACCGTGCGGGCGACGGCACAACACTTCGGAATTTCCAAATCCACCGTACATAAGGATTTGCAGCAGCGCCTGCCCCAATATGATCGGAGCTTGTATGAGCAGGTTCGGCAGGTGCTGGATATCAATAAAGCCCAGCGGCACATTCGAGGCGGCATGGCGACCAGGAGAAAATACAAGGGAGATGTGTAAAACCAAACCCCGGCCATTCCGGCCGGGGTTGATGCTGCCCTCAAAGTCTCCCCCAGGGGGAGAGCCTTTCGGGGCGCACCCCTTGGCCCATCATAACTGCGAGGGGCAAGAGCGGCTTCGCCGCCATAGGC
>CAYLHM010000132.1:0-3399 GCA_964383485.1 uncultured Oscillospiraceae bacterium | reverse complement strand
GTGGCGGCATGGGTATTTGTTATGCGTTCCTAAGCGGCTGCTGAAAAAACGGAGAGCAGGGTTTCCAGTTCCTCCAGCGAGACATTCACAGTTTCCAGATCATAATAAACATCTTCGTAAACAAACTGGGCATAATAGGCATCGCCAGCGTGGTAGATCTGAACTTCCATGTCGCCGATTTTGGAGCTTGCCGGGTCGTTACAGACGATGATCGTATCACGGCAGGGCTTTCCGAAGGCAGACAGGGCAAGGCGAACCTTACCGCCTGCATCTGTTTGCCCCTCCAGGACAAAATCGTAGGGTGTGTATTCGGAACTCTCCCAATCAGCCTGCACATCCTCCGAGTAGATGCTTTGAACCGTCAGCAGGCCGGAAAGCCGTGCTTCCAGATCGGAATATGCGATACCAGTCACTTGCTGAAAAATATCTGCAAGGGCCTCCGGCGCATAGGTCGTCACCTGCAAATCTATATCCATCTGGGCCTGGGATTGATCGCCAATCTCGTTCACCTGAAGCAGATTGCCTGTGTATGGCTCGGTGAGATTGCTTGTATATGGCCCGGTGCCGATCGGGGACGACCCCATGTTTTTGTGTAATTCCCGCCAGAGCGGAATTGCGCAGCCTACAACCAGAGCCAAAACCGCCGCTGCTGCTGCCCAGCGCATCCCGACTTTTTTCTTGGGGGATGGTTCCGTAATGGCTTGCATGATCAAATCGTCATCCAGATGGTTCATGGCTGTGACCAGTTTTGAAATACTCATATTGAAACGCCTTCTTTCGTTAAATAGATTTTCAGCCGATTGCGGGTGCGGAACAGGATGGACTTCACCTTGCTTTCCCGGAAGCCGTACCGGGCGGCAATGTCGCTGATGGAGTCGAAAAACCAATATCTGCGGAGGAACACATTCCGGGAGACCTCCTGCTCGCTTCGAAGGAAGCTGCTGATCAGGCTGCCCAGTTCCGCCTCGTCCGTGTTGGGTGCTATGCGCTCGTCCGGCAGAATTTGCTCCAGCTCCGCAAAAGAGACAACAGCCTCCGGCGATCGCTTGAGGGCATTTGTATATGCCAGTTTTTTTAGCGCCAGATTGCGGACAATTTTGCACAGAAATGCGGAGAAATGATCCGGCTGTGTGGGCGGAATTTGGTTCCACACGCTCAAATAGGCATCGTTGACACACTCCTCGGCATCCTGAACATTGTTCAAAATGTTGCCGGCTACCCGCAAGCACAGCTTTCCGTATTTGAGGTCGGTTTCCGTAATTGCCCGTTCATTGCGGGCAGAAAACAGCTCGATAATTTGCCAATCGTCCATCGAAGTTCACCTCCCTGAAGGAATATGGAAAAGGCCCTTTCATCTAATTAGTACGCTTTCAGGCGGCAGCGGTTGCGCCTGTCCCGCCAAGAAATGCTCTTTCAAACCGTTTTTATGGAAGTTCGGCGGAAATTCGTGTGTGTCCGCCTTGCCCGGCTGCGGCTTTTGTTATAGATCGTGCAAAAAGTGGAAAAGAGGAGAATACGAAGCGCCGTATTTTCTCTTTTCCACTTCTGGGGATGCTGGAACCTCTGAATTGATCGTCCGGGGCTTAAGCGGCGGGCCTTTTCGCCGTCCGCTCTTGCCTGCTTCATCAGCGGTTCCCTCTAATCTGCTTGCTATAACATACACATTTTCCGCAAAGGCCCGTCTGCCTGCTGCGGTGACGAGCAGGATCGCCGCAGCGATCGCGCCTTTGGGAACTTTTCCGCCTGGGTTATACGCCGGAATAAGCCGCAAAGCCCGCATCCACAGGCAGAACCACGCCGGTGATGGCGCTGGCGGCCTTATCGTCGCACAGGAAGAAGGTCGCACCCAGAAGCTCCTCGCTGTCTACGAAGCGGTGGGTGGGTGTTCCCTCCAAAATTTTCGCAGAACGGGCGGTGGGGGTGCCGTCCGGGTTGAACAGCAAGGCCCGATTCTGGTTGGTCACCAGAAAGCCCGGTGCGATGGCGTTGCAGCGGATGCCGGAGCCGGCAAAGTGGGTCGCCAGCCACTGGGTAAAGTTGGAAACGGCGGCCTTGGCTCCGGAGTAGGCGGGAATTTTTGTCAGCGGAATATAGGCATTCATAGAAGAAATGTTCAGGATGCAGCCGCTGCCCTTTTCCACCATGTCCTTGGCAAAGGCCTGGGTGGGGAGCAGGGTGCCCTGGAAGTTGAGCTTGAACACGAAGTCTACGCCGCCAGCGTCCAGGTCGAAGAAGGTTTTGCAGTTTTCGATGCTTGCGGCCTCATGCTGGTACTCGTTGTCCGTGGTCGCGCGGGGGTTGTTGCCGCCGGCGCCGTTTATCAGGATATCGCAGGGGCCCAGGTCGGTAAGCACCTGGTCATGGACGGCCTTCAGCGCCTCCGGCTCCAGGACATTGGCCCGGTAGCCCTCGCACACGAAGCCTTCTTCCTTCAGCTCGTTTGCCAGATCCTTCACCCGGTCCTCGTTTAAGTCCAGAGCGGCGACCTTTGCACCCGCTTGGGCAAAGGCCCGTGCCATGGTCCCGCAAATGACACCGCCGGCGCCGGTGATGACAACGACCTTCCCGGAAAAATCAATGTTCAATGGCAAATCCAACATCATTCTTTACCTCCTAAATGAAATGTTATAATTTTTGAAAAATTACATTCTTGAAGCGGATATCCGGCCAACTGCTCTGGCGGTCAATTTACAGGCGCTTCCTCGATCACGCCGCCGTTGGCTTCGATCAGACCATTGAGGTAAGCACTGCCCAGCGCCCGGTCAAAGAGGCCATAGCCGGGTTTCCCGGTCTCGCCCCAGATCATGCGCCCATGGTCGGGCCGGAAATAGCCCTGGAAGCCGGTTTCCACCAGCGCCTTCACGATCGCATTCATATCCAGGCTGCCGTGGCTTGTCAGATGGCCGGATTCCTCAAAGCTGGTATCCTCCAGAATTTTCACATTCCGCAGGTGCATAAATCCAATGCGGCCCATGGCGCTGTATTTACGCACCATGGCAGGGATATCGTTTTGAGGGGAGCAGCCCAGGGAGCCTGTACACAGGCACAGGGAGTTCGCAGGGCTGTCCACGATCTTCAGGAAGCGATCCAGGTTTTCCTCGCAGGTGATGATCCTGGGCAGGCCGAAAATGGGATAGGGCGGATCGTCCGGGTGGATGGCCATGACCACGCCGCATTCCTCTGCCACGGGAATTACCTTTTTCAGAAAATAAGCCAAATTCTCCCACAGGCCCTCTTCGCCCAGCTCGCCATAGGCGGAGATCAGCTCCCGCACCTCATCCTGCGTATAGCTGGAATCCCAGCCGGGCAGGTGAATATCGTCCTTTAGGGGATCCAGGCCCCGCATTTGATCCCAATACATCACCAGGGAGGTGGAGCCGTCGGCGGCTTTCTTGTCCA
>CAYLHM010000131.1:0-3424 GCA_964383485.1 uncultured Oscillospiraceae bacterium | reverse complement strand
AGGGGCCGCCGTCCATCAGGGTGTACCAGGAGTTGTTGCAGGTGTGATAGGCCTTCGGGCCTTCCTCCCAGCAGGTGGCCACGGCGCAGACCACGCTGGGGTACTGCTCCTTGATATAGTTGATCAGGTCGGCATCCATATAGTAGCTGCCGGTGGACTGGGGATAGAAGCCGAAGCACTGGTAGAACTTGCCAAACACATCGTCTACCACGCTTTTCTTCATGTCCATGTCGAACATCCAGATGCAGAAGTCCTTGGTTTTGTACTTCTCCCGGAACTCCTTGCAGGGCAGGCCCAGCAGGGTCAGGGCGATCTCGTCGCCGTACTGCTCGTGGTCGGCCTTGGCCAGCGCCACCGCCTCGTCATTAAACAGGCTGGCGTAGGTCATCTGAATGGTGGTTTTCAGGCCGTTTTTGTGGGCAATGGCCTGCTGGGTCTTGAAAATATCCAGGCTCTCGGTCAGCAGGGCCTTGCGGCCCAGGTCCTCCGCCTGGCCGTGGCCGGTGACCTTTTCGGCGTACTCCGGCACCATTTCCGGGCGGTGAATGATGTTGAGAATAAACTCGTCCATGTGTATTATCCTTTCATGATTGCATCATCAATGGGTGTCGCTTTCATTTGAAAGCTGCTCAAACTGATAGCAAATATATTTGTGGAAATGTGCGCCTTTGCGCAGCACCACGCCGGGGAAATCCGGGCGGTTGGGGCTGTTGGGCAGGGCCTCCGGCTCCAGGGCAATTCCGGCCTGGGGCCGTCCGGGCAGAAAATCGCCGGTGTACACCTGCAAGCCGGGGTAGTCCGTGTGCAGGGTCATGCGCAGGCCACAGTCCTCCACGATGCAGGCAGGGCTGCCGCTGAGGACAAAGCAGTGGTCGTAGCTCCGGCCCACGGGGCGCATCCGGCGGAAGTCAAAAGGCGTTCCGTCTACCGGCTGCATCCGGGTGGGGATCAGGGCATCGTCCACGAGCAAATAGCGGTCGGCCGGAATTTGCAGCCGGGTGCCTAAAATGCGCTCTCCGCCGCCCAGGTTGAAGTACAGGTGGGTGGTGGGGGCAAACAGGGTGTCCCGGTCGCTCTCCCCCTCCAGATCCAGGCGCAGCTCGCTGCCGTTCACCCGGTAGGTCACGGAGGCGCTCAGGTTGCCGGGGTAGCCGTTTTCCCCGTCGGGGGAGAACAGGCGCAGCTTTACGGCGCAGTCGCCCAGAATTTCCGCCTGCCAGCGCTTTTTGTCGAATGCGGCGGGGCCGCCGTGGAGGTGGTTGCCCTTTTCGTTGGGGGTCAGCAGGTATTCCCGGCCGTTCAGCGGGAATTTGGAGCCGGCGATGCGGTTGGCATAGCGGCCCACAATGGCGCCGGTATAGGCGGTATCGCTCAGATAAGCATCAGCGGTGGGCAGATTTAGGGCGAGGTTGCGCCCCCCAAAGGTGATTTCCGTGCAGATGGCCCCCAGGGTGATGACGCTGACACGGAGGCTGTCCGAGGAGATCGTATAGCGCTCGTAGCCGCAAAAATCGGTTTTTTTGATCATTTTCCGGTCTCGCCTGCATTCTGGACAAAGCGCCAGCTGTCCTGGCACATCTGCTCAATGGTCTTTTCCGCCTTCCAGCCCAGGAGCTTTTCAGCCTTTTCCGCATTGGCATAGACACTGGCCAGATCGCCCTCCCGCCGGGGGCCGTAGACATGGGGAACCGGCACGCCGGCGGAATGCTCAAAGGTTTCCACCAGCTCGGTGACACTGACGGGCTTGCCCGTGCCCAGGTTGATGGCCTCGGCCCCGGTGTGGGTCATGGCATAGTCCAGGGCGCTCACATGGCCCTTGGCCAGATCCACCACATGGAGGTAGTCCCGCAGGCAGGTGCCGTCGGGGGTGTCATAGTCCCGGCCGAAAATGGTCAGCTTTTCCAGCTGCCCGCAGGCCACCCGGGCCACATAGGGCATGAGATTGTTGGGGATGCCGTTGGGATCGTCCCCCAGCAGGCCGCTTTCGTGGGCGCCGATGGGGTTGAAGTAGCGCAGCAGAACGGCGGAAAAGTCGGGATTGGCAAAGGCATAGTCCCGCAAAATCTGCTCGATCATGGTCTTGGTCCAGCCGTAGGGGTTGGTGGCCACATGGGCGGGCATATCCTCCACATAGGGCACGGGATTTTCCGGCCCATAGACCGTGGCCGAGGAGGAGAATACGATGCGCTTCACGCCGAATTTCTCCATGGTTTCCAGCAGGGACAGGGTGCTGTCCAGGTTGTTGCGGTAGTAGGCCAGGGGCTTGCGCACGCTCTCGCCCACGGCCTTGTAGCCTGCAAAATGGATCACCGCATCAATGGGGTTGGCGGCAAAAATCTGCTCCAGGCCGGCCTTGTCCGCCACATCCACCTTATAGAACCGGGGGCGCACACCGGTGAGCTGCTCCAGGCTGTCCAGAACGCTCTCCTTGGAATTGTACAGATTGTCGGCAATGATGACCTGGTGCCCGGCTTTCAGCAGCTCCACGCAGGTATTGCTGCCGATATAGCCCAGGCCGCCGGTTACGAAAATGTTCATAGTTCTCCTCCTTATTGTTGATTAACAGCATTTATAAAGCGTAAAAATGCGCTTTTTTCCTTATAAACCCCGGCATCCTCCAGCACCCGCACAAACACGGCGCCGACCTCCCGGCGGAGAATTTCGGCGGTGTTTTCCGGGGTGAAGCGGTGGCGGGTTTTCAGCTCGTCCACCCAGTCGGCGTGCTTGGAAAGCACCTCGTCTTGGCGCAGATCCTGCCCGGCCGGAATGGCCTGCTCCAGCTCCGTCAGCTCTTTTTTCAGGCGGCTGGGCAGCACGGCCAGACCCATGACCTCAATAAGACCGATGTTCTCTTTCTTGATGTGGTGCAGCTCCTCGTGGGGGTGGTACAGGCCCAGGGGATGCTCCGGCGTGGTGAGGTTGTTGCGCAGCACCAGATCCAGCTCAAAATCCGTGCCTCTGCGCCGGGCGATGGGGGTGATGGTGTTGTGGGGCACGCCCTCGGTTTCGGCAAAGATCCGGGCGCTCTCGTCGGTATAGCTTCGCCAAATCCTGAGGATTTTATCCGCAAGCTCCACCAGGCGCTGGGAGTCGGCGCATTGCAGCCGAATGACCGACATGGGCCAGCGGACAATGCCGGCGCGCACATCGTCGAAGCCCTCAAAATGCAAAGGCGTGTCCATAGGCGCCCGCTCCATGGCAAAGGTGTAATGCCCGCCCTGGAAATGCTCGTGGCTGAGAATGGAGCCGCCCACAATGGGCAGGTCGGCATTGGAGCCGATGAAATAGTGGGGGAACAGGGTGACGAAATCCAGCAGCTTGCCAAAGGCCGCCCGGTCGATTTTCATGGGAATGTGCCGGGAATTGAATACGATGCAGTGTTCGTTGTAGTACACATAGGGGGAATACTGCAAAAACCAGTCCC
>CAYLHM010000130.1:0-3431 GCA_964383485.1 uncultured Oscillospiraceae bacterium | reverse complement strand
AAAAAGTGCGCAGTCAACGCTGCGCACTTTTCGATGCCTGGAACCGGCCAAATTATATCTTGCTTTTTCCGGGCCGGTATATTATAATGTACGAAAATAGAATTGAAGAAAAAGAGGCAACACCATCTATGCAAACGAAAGAAATCCGTCAGGCTTTTCTGACAGGGGAGCGTTCCCTTTTTATGGCCCACGACCTGCAAATTTTCGACAGCGTTTTTGATGCCGGGGAATCCCCCCTGAAAGAAAGCAGCAATATCGCCCTGTTCAACTCCATGTTCAAGTGGAAATATCCCTTGTGGTACGCCAAGCACATCACAGCCAAGGACTGCACCTGGTTTGAAATGGCCCGTGCAGGCGTGTGGTATTCCCAGGACATCCTGGTGGACAATGCCGTGATCGAGGCGCCGAAGAATTTCCGCCGCTGCAAGGGGCTGACCTTGCGCAAGGTGCATCTGCCCAACGCCGAGGAGACCCTTTGGAACTGCGAGGATGTGACCGTCGAAAGCGTTTCCGCCAAGGGCGACTATTTTGCCATGGGCTGCAAAAATATAAAGCTGTCGGATTTTACCCTGGTGGGGAACTATTCCTTTGACGGCGTGGAAAATATGGAAATTCATAACGCCCGCATTCTGTCCAAGGACGCTTTTTGGAACACGAAGAATGTGACCGTATATAATTCCTTTATTTCCGGGGAATATCTGGGCTGGAATGCCCAAAACCTCACCCTGGTCAACTGCACCGTTGAGAGCCTGCAGGGAATGTGCTATATCCAGGGGCTGACCATGAAAAACTGCAAGCTGCTGAACACGACCCTGTCCTTTGAATATTCCGCCGCCATTCAGGCAGAGATCACCGGCAGCGTGGACAGTGTGTTTAATCCCCACGACGGTTATATCCGGGCGGAGCATATCGGCGAGCTGATTTTGGAGCCGGATAAGATCGACCCGGCCCAGACGAAGATCGAGTGGGACCGGGCGCCGGACAAGCGGACAGACCGTGTGGTAAACGAAAATACAGAGAAAGTGCTGAGGGATGCCCAATGACCTACGATTTTGACCAAGTAATCGACCGCCGGAACACCGGCTCCCTGAAGTGGGATGTCGCAGAAAACGAGCTGCCCATGTGGGTGGCGGACATGGACTTCCTGGCTGCCCCGGAAATTCGCCAGGCCTTGCAGCAGCGGCTGGAGCATGGGATTTTCGGTTACAGCGTTCTGCCGGAGAGCTGGTACGGGGCCTATCAGAGCTGGTGGAAGCAGCGCCACGGGCTGGACATTTCCCATGACGAGCTGATTTTCTGCACCGGCGTGGTGCCGGCCATTTCCAGCATGGTGCGCAAGCTCACCACACCGGCGGAAAAGGTTCTGATCATGACCCCGGTGTATAATATTTTCTTCAATTCCATTGTCAACAATGGCCGCAATGTGCTGGAAAGCCCCCTGCGCTATGAAAACCACCGCTATGATGTGGATTTCGAGCGCCTGGAGCAGGATCTTGCCGATCCCCAGACCAGCCTGATGATCCTGTGCAATCCCCACAATCCCGTGGGCAAGGTGTGGGACAGGGAAACGCTGGAGCAAATCGGGGAGCTGTGCTGGAAGCACCATGTCATTGTCATTTCCGATGAAATTCACTGCGACCTGACCCGGCCGGGGGTGGGCTATGTGCCCTTTGCCTCGGTTTCGGAGCATTGCCGGCAGAACAGCATCACCTGCTTCGCCCCCACCAAGACCTTTAACATCGCCGGGCTGCATACCGCCGCCGTGATGGTGACGAACGAGCTGCTGCGCCACCGGGTATGGCGGGGCCTGAACACCGACGAGCTGGCCGAGCCCAACGCCTTTGCCGTGACGGCGGCGGTGGCGGCCCTGACCCGGGGCGGCGAGTGGCTGGATCAGCTCCGGGCCTACCTGTGGGAAAACCGGCTGACGGCCCAGCGGTATTTGGCGGAACACGCCCCCATGGCCCACTGCATCGAAGCCCAGGGAACCTATCTACTGTGGCTGGACTGCGGCGAGGTCACGGACGATGCCAAAAAGCTGGCGGACTTTATCCGGCATGAAACCGGCCTGTATGTCACCGAGGGCGGGGAGTACGGCCAAGCCGGCCGGCAGTTTCTGCGCATCAACCTGGCCTGCCCCAGAAGCGTGCTGCTGGACGGCATGGAGCGCATGGCTAGGGGCTTGCAGCTCTATGCAAAGCAATAAAAACCCCCGCTTGCCCGATCAATCAGTGCTTGCAGAGGTATAAGGAAATGATTAGGCTTGTTGCTGCTCTTAAAAAAGACAGAGAATTGCTTTGGAATATCAGTCAGAAGTATCTGTATGAAATGACCAACTACTATGATGATCCGATGGATGAGAAAGGGAACTATCATTACGGGCATTTTGACGAGTATTTTTCGGACCCCAAAAGAGTAGCGTATTTATTGTATGATGAAAATACCCTTATCGGATTTGCCATGCTTCATCCTTATTCATGTATTGGCAGAAATCCGAATTACACAATGGCGGAGTTTACGATCTTTCCTGCCTATCGAAGAAAGCATCTTGCCCTTGATGCTGTAAATGCTCTGCTTGAAAGACATCCCGGTCAGTGGGAAATCAAGTACAATGAAAAAAATCTCGCCGCAAAGCATCTGTGGAATAAAGTGGCCGCGCCATATTCACCGAAAGTGTTTCACCTGAACGGCGAGGAAACCGTTCTCCTATTCACCAAGGGATCCGATTGACAATTCCATTTTGCCGGAAATCGGCAGCAGAGCGGTAAATCATATGTTTCCATAGGAAACGCCCGGCGGAAAACGCTGGCAATTTATTTTAGGAGAAATATCGGAATGGGAGGATTTATGAAACCGACAAACCGGCTTAGCCAGTGGATTGCAGTATTGTTGGCAGTGCTTTTATTATGCGGCTGCCAGAAAAATGAAAATCCCGATATCTACGATGTGGCCCATGATGGAAAAACCTACACGGTAAATCAGGAGCAAGGAACGATCACCTGTGATGAGGTGGTTTATGAATTTCAGATCCGTACAAGCGGGAACTCCGTTGCCTTTGATGTATTATATCCGGACGGTTCTACATATTCTTGGACCGAAGAAGGCAGCGGCGGTGTCGGCGGCTGGAGCGATGACTATGATCCCGAGGCATTGGGCTATGTGCCGGGGGATGTGTTATGGGATGTACTGGGGCTCCAATCGGAAAACCGAACGAATTTTGACCCAGTTCCTCTGCTGGCAGTTCTTCTGCTGGCGGTGGGCGCTTTCCTAACCGTTACCCCGAAGACAGCATGGCTGCTGGAGTACGGCTGGCATTATAAAAACGCTGAGCCATCCGATTTGGCTTTGGCTGTTAACCGCATCGTGGGCGTACTGCTGATTTTTGCCGGTGTAATCTGCCTGCTGTCATCGGTCATATAACGCCCGGTTTG
>CAYLHM010000129.1:0-3468 GCA_964383485.1 uncultured Oscillospiraceae bacterium | reverse complement strand
GGGCGGCGGGGTATTTATTTTCAGAGGTTCCTAAAATTTCCCATTGCCTGCCGGACGGAAATACAGGATAATTAGAACACCCCCAAAGGTCTGCCGGAGGGCAGCGGGGGAATATTCTTTCGGATGGAGGACCACTGAAATGCAGGGAATTTGGGAAAAGAATGCGGCGGCCTATGAGCGCTATCTGCGGCAGGAGGAACGATGCGAACAAACCATTGCCCAATATTACCGGGAAATTCTGCGCTTTCTCTCCTGGGCGGAGGGCCGGGAAATCACAAAAGATACCGTCATCCGCTACAAGGACAAGCTGGCGGAAACATACAGGCCGGCCACCGTCAATGTGAAGCTGGCGGCGCTGAACAGCTTCTTCACCTTTCTGGGACGGCTGGAGCTGAAGGTTCGGCAGCTCAAAATTCAGCGCCAGGCCTTTTGCCCCCAGGACAAGGAGCTGACCCCGGCGGAATATGAGCGACTGGTTCAGACCGCAAGGAGCCGGGGAAATGAGAAACTGGCGCTGCTAATTCAGACCATTTGCGCCACAGGCATCCGGGTTTCGGAGCTGAAATTCATCACTGCGGAGGCGGTGGAAGCGGGGGAGGCGCACATCCGGCTCAAGGGGAAAAATCGCACCATCCTGCTCCCCGGCAAGCTCCGGAAGCTCCTGCGCAGATACATTCGGGGGCGGCGGATTTGCAGCGGCCCCGTATTCGTATCCAGAACCGGGCGGGCGCTGGACCGCTCCAATATCTGGCGGATGATGAAACTCCTCTGCCAGAGCGCCGGCGTGAACCCGAAGAAGGTGTTCCCCCACAATCTGCGCCACCTGTTTGCCCGAAAGTTCTACTCCATCGACCATGACATCGCCAAATTGGCGGACATTCTGGGCCACAGCAGCATCAACACCACCCGAATTTATATCATCACCACCAGCAAAGAGCATCAGAGGCAACTGGACCGAATGGATCTGGTGCTGATGGAATAAAAAAAGCGACCCGCAGGCCGCATACGGCGAGCAAGGACGCCAAAATAAATGTAATGTTGTAATTCCAACAGCTTTCAATAAAATCTTTACACTTACACGCTTACCATTATATCCGCTGCGCCCCTCAAAGTCAACACCTCGAACTTAATTTTCCTCGGATTTTTTGAAAAAACATGGGTTAAGGGCGCAGAAAGTCAGCCCTCCAGGACACCATTTTTTGAAATCGGACTGGAGGGCGAATTTGTGCGCCCATTTTTCTCGGCAGGTTGTACAGCGCTGCGGAAGTTCCGCTGCCGGCGGCCAACCTGCGCCTATACGCCTTCCCATTTTTGGCCCACGGCAAGATCCGTGCGGGGCTTTTGACGAGCTGCATTACAACATTACATTTATTCTATTGCAAATCGGGTCAAAGCCAGCGGAAATTCCGGCTGGGGATGGCTTGCAGGGGGCGGGCAAATGGCAGTGCGCTCCAAAATTCAGCTTGGATACCGTGTCGGCAAGCTGACCGTGGCGGAAGCTACGGACGAACGGAAAAGTGGCTACCGGGTGTGGCGGTGCAGGTGCAGCTGCGGCGGGGAGATTTTACTGGACACCCGCTGTTTACAGCGAGGCACGGTTACAGACTGTGGCTGTGAAACCAAGGTAAAGCCCGGCTGCCGCAACATTACCGGCCAGCGGTTCGGAAAGCTGACCGCACTTTTTCCAACCGGTGATCGTGGGCAAAATGGAGACCTTGTGTGGCACTGTCGCTGCGACTGCGGCGGCGAGATCGATGCTCCGCTGCATCAGCTTTCTGCGGGCTACCGAAAAAGCTGCGGCTGCCTGAGTCACCCGCCTCTAAAAGACTACATCGGCAAGCAGTTTGGAATGCTGACGGTTTTGGATTATGCGGGCAAACAGAACGGGATGCACCAATGGCTCTGCCAATGTGAATGCGGCAGGAAAGCCGTTGTGGGGCAGACACCCTTGCAGAGCGGGAAAAAGACGGACTGCGGCTGCAGGAGCAATCGGCAGCACCTTTGCAGCCTTGAAAAAAGCAGTACCGCCGGGGATCAGCAAACCATAGAAGGAATTACGGGTAAGGTCTTTGGAAAACTCACGGTGCAGGAATTTGCCGGATATCAAAAGGGAAAGAGCTTCTGGCGATGCCGCTGCGAATGCGGGCAGGAAACGGTGGTTTCCTATTCCAATTTAATGTCCGGCCATACAAAAAGCTGCGGCTGCCTGCAAAAAACATCGTGGAAGCAAAACCGAAAGCTGATCGACGGCACCTCAGTGGCACTTTTGGAGGCAATGAAAAACCGCATTCTTTCGTCCAATACGAGCGGCTACACAGGCGTGTACCGGCAGGCCAAAAGCGGGAAATGGGCCGCACAGATCACCTTCAAGGGAAAAACCTACTATCTGGGCGCTTACAGCAAAATTGAGGATGCGGTGAAGGCCAGGAAGCGTGGCGAGGAAATGCACGAGGATTTTCTGGAATGGTACAGAAGCCGGGAGCTGGCAGATACGGCGCCGGGCGGGCCCAAGCCGGAGCGTGTCGAGGCGGCTGCGGAAGGACCTGCGCAGGAGAGCGGCCTTTGAGGCCGAAAACGGTTCGGGCATACAAATTCAAGAGGAAGGAAGTGGTATCTGCCCCATGAAGAAGCAAAATAAAAAGCCTTTATTAAATGAAGCTGCGTTAAGGAAGTTCATGGTCATACTGTTGGTGCTACTCCTGCTCAGCATCGGTGCCCTGGTGGGCCGCCTGGTTTATCTGCGGTTTTTTGAGAAGCCGGAGGCAAGCGTTTCCGTTCCGGACAACCTGATCGGAACAGAGGGAGCGGCGGACAGCAGCAAGCCCCCGGAGACCTCCGACTCTCCGGCGGCCACAGACGATGCGCAGCAGGAGCCAACCGGGACGGTGGGCGGCGAAACCGGGGAGATCCCCGCATCCACGGCGGCGGAAGCGGCGGCACAGGCCGACGGATCCCGGCAGGCGACGGTTTTGGAGCTGTCCGCAAACGAGCTTACCGACAATTCCAGGTTTGAGGTGTCGAATATGTTTCCCGGCGACAGCGTGACCAAGTATTTTTGCGTGAAGGCTTATCACGACGCACAGATAACGCTGTATTTCAGAGCCGATGTGACCGAGCAGACCAAGGAGCTTGGGAATGTCCTGCATATAAAGGTGACACGGCTTGATAACGGAACCGTTCTTCTGGATGATGTATTCAACGGCATCGACGGCAAGGAGCTTTCCGAGCTGCTGCCTGTAAGCGCCGGAAACGAAACGGAGTGCTACTATCAGGTCGATGTATATTTGGACACCTCGGTGGGCAACGAGTACCAGGCGGCGAACCTGAAAGCGGACTTTTCCTGGTTCGTCAAGGATGACAGCGGCATGACTCCGCCGGCCCAGACCGGGGACGATGCCGATCTGCTTTTGTGGGTTGCGGTGGCGATAGGCGCACTGCTGATGCTGCTCATCCTGCTGAAGCGCAGAA
>CAYLHM010000128.1:0-3565 GCA_964383485.1 uncultured Oscillospiraceae bacterium | reverse complement strand
CCACCTCCACGCCGGTAGACTTGCCGATCCAGTTGCGCTGGATCTCCTTGGTGGACTCCGGCCAGTCGATCTCGTTCAGGCCCTCCAGCAGCTTTTCCGCAAAGGCGGGCTGGTCGATGACCCACTGCATCATGTTCTTCTTGACCACGGGATAGCCGCCCCGCTCGGACTTGCCGTCGATGACCTCGTCATTGGAAAGCACGGTGCCCAGCTCCTCGCACCAGTTCACGGGCATCTCGATCCGCTTGGCGTAGCCCGCTTCATACAGGCGCTTGAAGATCCACTGTGTCCACTTATAGAAGGACGGATCGGAGGTGCTGACCATCTTCGACCAGTCATAGTCAAAGCCCAACTCCCGGAGCTGAGCGGAGAAGGTTTTGATGTTCTCCTGGGTAAAGCCGTTGGGGTGATTGCCGGTGCTGACGGCATACTGCTCCGCAGGCAGGCCAAAGGAATCGTAGCCCATAGGGTGCAGGACATTGTAGCCCTGCATACGCTTCATGCGGGACATGATGTCCGTGGCGGTATAGCCCTCCGGGTGCCCTGCGTGCAGGCCCACGCCGGAAGGGTATGGGAACATATCCAGCACATAATATTTCGGCTTGGAGAAATCCCACACATCTGTGCGGAAGGTCTGATGCTCCTGCCAGTATTGCTGCCATTTGGCTTCTACTTTTCCGTGATCGTAATTCATGACGCACCTCTTTCACGCCGCCTACTCGGCGGTGATGATCTCTTTCAGGTCGATCTGCTCGGCATCGGCCCACAGCCGCTCCAGATCATAGAATTTCCGGGCCTCATCGGTAAACACATGGACGACAATGCTGCCGAAATCCAGCAGCTCCCAGCTGTTGCCCCGGTGGCCCTCCCGGCCCAGCAGGGGTTCGCCAAGCTGCTCCAGGGTATATTCGGCGTAATCGCACAGGGTCTTGACATGGGTATTGGAGGTGCCGGTGCAGATCAGGAAGTAATCCGCCAGGCTGGAAATCCGGTCGATCTTCAGCAGCTTGATATCCATGCCCTTCTTGGCATCCAGGGCCTTGGTGACCTGGTAGGCCACTTCTTTTGCAGTTAACATAACATCTTTCCTTTCAAATCCCGTAAGGCCTCCGCAGACTCCTTGGAAACCGTATCGCCACGGCTCAGGATCTGCTCTACGGTCATCTCCAGGCCCAGCACCACGGCGGCATCCAAATCCGAAAACGCCAGCTCCCGCAGCCGCTCGACCCCAGGAAAATCCCGGTTCGGCTCCATATAATCGGCAATATAAATGATTTTTTCCAGGGTGTTCATCTGCCCGCAGCCGGTGGTGTGCCAGCGAATGGCGCTGACCACCCGCTCCGTTTCCCCAAAGATGCGCCGGGCCACCATGCTGCCGGTGAGGGCGTGGAAGAGCTTGGGGTTCATTTGGGCAAGCTCCTCCTCCGCCATGCCGTAGCTGCGGCACAGGGCAAAGTGCTGCCGGACCGACAGGGCCTTGGTGATATCGTGGAGAATACCGGCTCTGGCGGCATCCGTCCGGTTTTCGCCCCATCGTTGGGCCAGCGCCACCGCCGTATCCCGGCAGCCCAGCACATGGGCCACCCGGTTGGGGTTCAGCAGGCTGGCCACCAGAGGCTCCAGCTCCTCCATGGGCAGGCAGCGGTAATCCCTGGCTGTGCCGTAAAGCCCGCCGGCCTTTATATAGTCCAGCACCGGCCCCGGCAGCCATCCTGCGGCACATTGGAAGATCAGCAGCCGGCGGATATCCGTAGAGGAAATGGGGGTAATGTCATTTTGAACCAGCTGCACCTTGCCCGGCGCCATCTCCCGGATCCGCCGCTCAATGGCGGTCTGCTCCCGAGATTCTCCCCGGTAGAATACCGCCAGATCGGCGTTTTCCAAAATCACATCCGGGTTTTTCCAGGTGGGAAAGCTCAAAAACATATCCGTGCCCATGCACAGGATCCATTGGGCCTGGGGGCGGCTCTGCTTCAGATCCAGCACCGTCTGATAGGTATAACTCGGCCCCTCCCGCCGCAGCTCCAGATCGAAAACCTCAACGCCGGGGATATCCCGTGCCGCCAGGCGCAGCATTTCCAGCCTTTGCCATGGGTCGGGGGAGCCTTCGGGAATTTGCTTGTGGGGTGCGACCCGATCCGGGATCAGCAGCAGACGATCCAGCTTCAAGCTGTCGATGGCCTGCCGGGCTGCCCGAATATGCCCCAGGTGGGGCGGGTTAAAGGTGCCGCCAAAAATTCCGATCCGTTCCATATGCCCTCCTTATTTCTGCCTAACCCTTCATATCTTCGTTCTTTTCTTTCTTTTCCTTGGCCCGCTCGATCGATTTTTCAATGGCCTGCTGGCGGAAGAACTCGTTTCGCCGCTCCCGCTGCTCCCTAGCCGCCTGACGGCGCTCCCGCTGGGCACGGCGCACCGGGTCGGCCTTGGCCTTGGGCTTGGCCCGGCCGGAGAGGTTGCGCTCGGCCTGGCATTTCTCGCTGAAGCGATAGATCACAAATTTGGTACCGATCACCGCCACGCCCTCTGCGCCGGTGGCCCGGCAAAGGGCATCGCAGACCTCTCTGGGGGACATCAGAGCCCCCTCCAGCACCTTGCCCTTGACCAGCTCCCGGGCGGTCAGCAGATGGTCCGCCTCGGCCGCCACGGCATCGGTCACGCCGCTTTTGCCCACCATCAGGGTGGTTTCCAGGGTGTTCGCCTGGGAGCGCAGCTCCGCTCGTTGTTTACTGGTCAGCATAGCCGGCCTCCTTTAATTGATGATAGAAAATTTTCAGCGCCTCCGCCCGGTGGGACACCCGGTTTTTCTCCTGAGCTGTCAGCTGGGCAAAGGTCTTGTCCAAGGGCGGATAGTAAAAGATGGGGTCATAGCCGAAGCCGCCGCTTCCGGCTTCTTCCAGGGCGATCCGGCCATGGGCCTCGCCCCGTGCCTGGATGCACTGCCCCTGAGGGGTCAGCAGGGTGATGACACAGACGAATTTAGCGCTGCGGTCTGCGGCATCGCCTAAATTCTTCAGCAGAAGCTGCCGCCTGCCCCGGTCGTCCAGGGTATCGTCGAAGCCATAGCGGGCCGTATAGATGCCCGGCTGGCCCCCCAGCGCCGCCACGCACAGGCCGGAGTCGTCCGCCAGGGCGGGCAATCCTGTGGCCTGCACCACCGCCCGGGCCTTGATATAGGAATTTTCCTCAAAGCTGGAACCGTTTTCCTCCACCTCCAGGGCCAAGCCCAGCTGGGACTGCAAAACCAGCTCCATGCCGAAGCGGCTAGTGATGGCGGCGATCTCCTCCAGCTTGTGGGGATTTTTACTTGCCAATACTACTTTCATGATTTTACAGCAGGGCATCGACAAAATCCCGTGCCGCAAAGGGCATCAGATCGTCGGCCTGCTCCCCCACTCCGATCAATTTCACCGGGATCTGCAAGGTGTCTGCCACTGCAATGACGATGCCGCCCTTGGCAGTGCCGTCCAGCTTGGTCAGGGCAATGGCCGTCACTCCTGCGATCTCCTTGAACTGCTTGGCCTGGATCAGACCGTTCTGACCGGTGGTGCCGTCCAGCACCAGC
>CAYLHM010000127.1:0-3596 GCA_964383485.1 uncultured Oscillospiraceae bacterium | reverse complement strand
AAATCGTCTGCGGCTGGTCAGCAGTCCGTGCCGATTGGATCAGAGCTTCCTTGCCTGCTATTATGAATGGAATGCTAATTTTGCATGGGCAACGCTCGAAACCGGCGCATCGTTCCGCTACGGGCAAGCGCATCAGCGCTGGAAAAATGCTCCCTATATTTCCCTGTACATGGCGCTGGCATCGTCCTTGCGGACGGTCTCGGCCACCTGAAGCACCTCCACCGCCAGGGTGCGGCTGCCTAGGGCGATTTCGATGCGGTCGCCGGGCTTGACCTCATAGCCGGCCTTGGCCACCCGGCCGTTGACCTGGATCCGCCCGTTGTCGCAGGCCTCGTTGGCCACGGTGCGCCGCTTGATCAGCCGGGACACCTTCAAATATTTGTCCAGTCTCACGGCCTATTTTCCCACCGTGTTCCGCAGCACCCGGCTGGGCTTAAAGCTGGGCACCCTGGTGGCATCGATCTGCAGGGCCTCGCTGGTGTGGATGTTCCGGCCCACCCGCGGCTTCCGGTCCTTCGCCTCAAAGGTGCCGAAGCCCGAAAGCTGCACCCGTTCCCCGGCAACCAGGCAGTCTGTGATGATGTCCAGGGCGGCATTCAGCGTACGCTCGGTAGCGGCCTTCGTCAGCCCGGCCCGTTGGGCAACAACGGCGATCAATTCGGATTTGTTCATTTTTTAGCACTCCTTTATGATAAATGTAATAGATTTGCGATTTTTTCGCCCTTGGGCAGCAGCAGGCAGTCCTCCCGGGTGATGGCCTTTAGCCACACCACCGCCGGGACATACACCGCCACGCCCACCAAAATCGGCACGGCGCAGGCAATGATCCGGTTGGGGCTGCCATGGAACAGAGCCACGATCCCCCGCCAGGAGCCGTAGGCCGCCGCACCCATGATGAGCGCTGCCAGCACGGAGCGCAGCAGGTTGCGCAGCACCGCCGGTGGCCGCCGGAACACCTTGCGGATGGAGAACAGGTTCAGCACGCTGATGCACACATAGCACATCAGGCTCCCGATGGGTGCGCCCAAAATGCCGATTTTGGGATTACCGGCGAGGATGGAGATCAGCACCAGCTTCAGCAGGCCGCCGATGAACATATTGATCACCGGCAGATTGACCTGCCCGTGGGCCTGCATCATGGCGTTGGTCACCAGCACCACGGCATTGAAAATCACGCACACCCCCAAAATCGCCATCAGCGGGGTGGACAGCTCCAGCTTTTCCCCGGTGTAGCCCCCCAGCAGGGCAGTGACGGGCTGGGCCAGCACCGCCAGGCCCACGGCGCAGGGTGCGGCGATCAGGCCGGTGACCCGGGTGGCGGACTCCTCGATCCGCCGGGCGCCCCGGGGGTTTTTCAGGGTGAGCTGGGCGGTGATGGCGGGGATAATGCTGATGGTAATGGCCGGGATAAAGGCACAGGGCATATTAAAAATCGTCTGGCACATATTGTAGATGCCCTTTTGCAGATCGGCCTGATCCTGGGTCATGGTTTCCAGCAGCCGGGACATATAGATTTTCGTTTCCATCATGGTGAGGATGGAAAGTCCGGCGGAGCCGATGGTGATGGGCACGGCAATGGCCAGCAGCCGCCTGGCAATGACTCCGCTCGGCTCGGTCTCCTCACAGCTCTTGGGCAGACGGTCGTAGGCCCTGCGAAACAGGCCCCCCAGATAGACGGTGGACACCAGGCAGCTCATGGTCACGCCCAAAATGGCGCCGCCGGCGGCGTGGGGAACGCTGCCGTCCGTCAGCTTCAGCAGTGCCAGCGCTGCCACGATGCCCACGGTGAGCTTCACCGCCGCCTCCAGCACCTGGCTGACGGAGGTGGGCATCATGTTGCCCTGGCCCTGGAAAAAGCCCCGGTAGGCACTCATGAGGCAGATGAAAAAGGCCGACGGCCCCAGCAGGCCAATGGCCAGCCAGGCATCCGGCTGCTCCTGGAACTGGGCCAGCTGACGGCAGAACACCGTCATCAGCAGGCCGCCCGCCAGGCCCAGGGCCAGGAAGATGTTCCGGGCGGTGGTGTAGATCTTGCGCACCTGGCGGTAGTTCCCCAGGGCGTTGGCCTCGGAGATCATGCGGCTCATGGCCACGGGCAGACCGGCGGTGGAGATCATCAGCAGCACCGTGTAGATGTCGTAGGCTGTGTTGAAATAGCTGTAGCCCTGCTCGCCGATGATGGCGTTCAGCGGGATCTTATACAGAGCGCCGATGAGCTTGACGATGGCTGTGGCCCCGGCAAGCATGGCCGTGCCTTGCAGAAAATTCTGCTTCTTCGTTTCAGACATATACCCTTCTACCCCCTATGTAGCCGCCGGATCCCCGGAAAAATGCGGGGAATGGCGTATTCGGTCAGCTCCCGCAGGTTGGCGGGCAGGTCGATGGTGGGGAATTGACCGCTGCGGTAGAGAATGTTCCCCCGCACCATGGTCATGGCCACATCGCCGCCCTGGGCGCTGTACACCAGGGCGCTGAGTACATTGTGGCAGGGCATGAGATGGGGCGCCGAGAAATCCACCAAAATAAGGTCGGCATCAAAGCCCTCCTTGATCATGCCGCAGCTCTTTGCCCGGCCCTGGGCCTGAGCGCCGCACACCGTGGCCATCATCAGCACCGCCGAGGCGGGAAGCTGCTCGCCCCCGGCCCGGGCGGACAGAGCCAGGCTGCGCATGGCTTCAAACAGGTCCGCATTGCCGCCCTCCACCACACCGTCGCTGCCCAGAGCCACATTCATGCCGGCTTTCACGCAGGCCGTCACCGGGGTCTGGGCACCGCCCCGCTTGGCGGAGGAAACGGGACAGGCCACGGCGGTGGCTCTGTGGCGGCCCAAAAGCTGCCGCTCCTGCTCCGTCAGAGCGCCGCAGCCCGCCGCCGTCACCGGCACCCGGAACAGGCCATGGCAGCTTAAAAGCTCCCCCGGTCCCAGGCCGGTACGCTCCACGCAGTCCGCCGCCTCCCGTTCGCCCTCGGCCAGATGGAGCTGGAAGCCCAGCCCCTCCTGGACGGCGTAGCCCGCCAGGGCTTCCCACAGGCGGTAGTTGGAGGTGTACTCCCCGTAAATTCCGGCATCTATGCGAATGCGGCCGCCGTCATAGCCCTGCCATTTCTGCACCAGGCGGCGCAGCTCGGCGCACTGCTCGTCGGTTTCAAAGTCGAAATCCTCATTCTGGTCGATAAAGCGATAGGCAGACAAGGCGATATTGGCCTTGATGCCGCTGTCTGCGGCGGCTTCGGCGGTAGCATCCGGATAGTAATACAGGTCGGACACCGAGGTGATGCCGAAGCGCAGGCATTCGGCAATGCCCAAAGTGGCGGCAGCCTTGGCGCAGCGGCGGTCCATCTTGTCCTCCAGCCGAAGCTGCTGCTCCAGGGCCTTGGCCGGGCCCAACTCATCGCAGAAGCTGCGCAGAGCCGTTTCCGCCAGATGGGTGTGGCAGTTCACCAGGCCGGGCATCAGCACCATGCCGGTGCCGTCGATCACGGTTTTGGGCGGTTCGCCGGGAGCGGATCTGCCGATGTAGCAGATTTTCCCGTCCTCCACCCCCAGATAGCTGCTAAACAGCACCTCCATGGCCTCGTTCATGGTCACGATGGTG
>CAYLHM010000126.1:0-3614 GCA_964383485.1 uncultured Oscillospiraceae bacterium | reverse complement strand
CCGCTGGCCGGTGACTGAGAGGGTACAATGTGCAAAATTTGTGGTGCCGTGCCCTCTCCGCCCTCGCTTCGCTCGGGCACCTCCCCCAGAGGGGGAGGCATAGGCACGATCCGCCGGCCGTTACTCCCCGCTGCCCATGAGGATCTGCGCCAGCTCCGAATTTCTGTCCAAAATCACGGTCTTTTCGTCGCCGCTCAGGCTCTTTTTCAGGGCATCCAGGGCAAGCTGGAACTCATAGAACTCCTTCTTATCGTCGGTATCGTAGGCGGCGGCCAGCAGGCGCATATATTCCGCCTCGCCCTCGGCCTCCAGCTTGGCAGCCTCCGCCTCGGCGTTGGACACGATAATATTCACCTGCTTATCCACATCGTTGCGGATAATGGAGGCCTCATAGTTGCCGTCGGCGGTGTACTTCTCCGCCATCTGGTTCCGTTCGGAGATCATGCGGCTGTACACGGCGTTCAGGTTGGATTCCGGCAGGTCAAAGCGCTTGATCTTCACATCCTCCACCCGAATGCCATAGGCGGCCGCCTGGCTGTCTACGGTGGTGGCGATGCGGTCATAGATCGCATTGCGCTCCGCACCGTCGTTCATGTTGATGATATCCGCCTGGGCCAGTGTGCCCATGGCATTTTTCAGGGCCGTATAGGTGATGGCGTTCAGCCGCTCCTCGGCCTTGGCCGTGCTGCCCAGGGTGCGGTAGAACTGCTGGGGATTGGAAACATACCACAGAATATAGCAGTCCACGGTCATGTTCTGCTTGTCGGAGGTCAGCACCTCGCTGGGGGGAATGTCATAGAGCTGGGTCTGCTTGGAGAAATACTTCACCGAGTCCACAAAGGGCAGCTTGAAATGCAGGCCCGCCGTATCCACGGTGCTGACGATCTCGGAAAAGCGGAAAATACAGGCATATTCGTCCTCTGCCACGGTATATAGGGAGCCGGAAACCACCACGATCAGCAGCAGGGCAATCACGCCGGCGACAATCCATTTTTTCATATTCGGTTAACCTCCTATCAGTGTTTCCAGGGGCAGCAGCATATCCACGCTGTCGCCGCTGCCGGTGTTGATGTACACCTTGACATCGGGCAAAATCTCGGAAATGGCCTCGTAGTACATCCGGCTGCGGGTGATCTGGGGATTTTGGGCATATTCGGCGTACATGGCTTCAAACATGGCCACCTGCTGCGTTGCCTCGTTGATGCGCTTCTGCTTCAGGTACTCCGCATTCTGCAAAAGCTGGTCGGCCTGGGCCTGGGCCTCCGGCAGCTTGGCGTTCTGGTAGGCCTTGGCCTCGTTGACCACGGTCTCCGCCTGCTGCTTGGCGGTTTCCACCGCCTTAAAGGCCTCGATGACCTCGTCCGTCGGCGGCTCGGAGTCCTGGATGCGCACATCAATGAGCTGCAGGCCGATGTCATAGCTTTCAAGAATTTCCGTGACCAGCTCCTTCACCTGCATTTGAATATTTTCCTTGCCGTCGGTGAGTACGGCATCCACGCCGGTGGAGCCGACCACATTGCGGATCTGGCTCTGCACCAGATTGCGCAGGATCGTCTCCGGATCGTTGGAGGAATACAGGTATGCCACCGGGTCGGACACCTTGTACTCCAGGTAGAAATCCACATTGACGATGTTATAGTCGCCGGTGATCATGGTGCTTTCGGATTCGTTTACCGTGTAGCTGCCGTTGGCGGAGGAGGAGTAGCCCAGCTCCATGTTCTGGTAGACATTCACATCCACCTTCTGCACCTGCTGAATGCCGAAGGGCAGCTTGAAATGCAGGCCCGGGTCGGTCACATTCGTCACCTGGCCGAAGGTGGTCACCACCGCCTGCTGCTTGTCGTCCACGGTGTAGAAGCTGGTCAGCACCCCCGCCAGCAGCACGAGGCCCAGCACCGCCGCCAGGACGATGGTCACGATCTTTTTGGGGGGCATGGAATGGTTCTTCTTGTTGTAGGAAAAGCTGTAAGTACCGTTGTTGTCCATCATGTAATCTCCTTTATTTCGGTAATTCTGCAATCATTCTCTCGGCCAGCTTCTGGAGCTGGCTGGCGCACCAGGCCGTGAGCATGACCTGCAATACTTTTTGGACCCGCTGCCGGGCGCCGGGGAGCGGCTCGGCATAGGAGCGGGTCAGCTCCTCGATGTTGCCCGCCGGGGTGGAAAGGCCGTTCTCCTGATAGCGGGCGGCCAGGCGGACAAAGAGAAAATAGAGCGTGGAATCGTCGATGAGGTCATCGCTTTCGTTGTCCAGCTCGCCGTTGACATAGGTCAGCAGGCCGCAGATCTGCTCCATGGGCAGGGCCGTTTTCAGCATGGAAATGTTGATAATCCGGCAAAGCTGCCGCTGACTGTACCGCTTGTTGACGGGCTTTGTGAGGAAGCCCCGCTTCACCCAGTTCTGCACGGTGTAGGGCTCCAGCCCCGTCAGGGCGCAGACCTGACTGAGTACCATGCCGCCGGGGAGGAACATGGCGGCAAACTGCTGCCCGACGGCATCGGCGTCCTGGGTTTCGGCCTGCAGGACCGTGCCGGGGATCGTCCACTGCATGATGATCATCTCCTTAAGTAACTTTTTGAAGTGGTGAGATAATAATATCACATGGTTATATGATTGTCAATAGTCTTTTTATAATTTTTATAACTATTTTCTGGAAGTGCTGGAAATCCGTGTTCCGGCGTGGTATAATATAGGACAGAAATCGCAGGAAGGGTTGGCCGATGAAAAAGAGAATTTGGGAGCTGGACGCACTGCGGGGCCTGTTCATTCTGTGCATGGTGGCCGTCCACCTGGTTTATGACCTGGTGGAGCTGTTCGGGCTGGTGCGCTGGGAGTACCCGCCGGTGTTTCTGCTGGTGATGAACTGGGGCGGGGTGCTGTTTTTCCTGCTGTCGGGCATCTGCGCCACCCTGGGCAGCCGCAGTGTCCGCCGAGGCCTGATCGTGCTGGGCTGCGGACTGCTCTGCACCGCCGTGACCTACGGAATGTACCGCCTGGGTATGGCGGATCGGGGGCTGATCATCTATTTCGGCGTGCTGCACTGCCTGGGGGCCTGTATGCTGCTGTGGCCGGTGTTCAAAAAATGGCCGGCCTGGGCCTTGGCTGCTGCGGGCGTGGCGCTTGCGGCCCTGGGGCTGTATATGCGCAGCCTGCCGCCCCTGTCCCACAACTGGCTGACCGTGCTGGGCTGGTGCGGAAAGGGCTTTGCTTCATCGGACTACTTCCCGCTGCTGCCCAACCTGGGCTATTTCCTGCTGGGGGGCTTCCTGGGGAAAACGCTGTACCGCCGGCGGGAGAGCCTGCTGCCCAAGCTCCGGGGGACGGAGCCGGGGCTGAATGTCCTGTGCTTCTGCGGCCGGCAGTCCCTGCTGATCTACCTGCTCCACCAGCCTGTTCTGTATGGCATCTGCTGGTGTGTGGATACATTATTATAAAGCAAAAGGCTCCCCCTCTGGGGGAGCTGGCATGGCCGCAAGGCCATGCCTGAGAGGGCCTACGCTGCTTTATACCCTCTCCGCCCAGTGTGCGCACTGGGCACCTCCCCCAAAGGGGGAGGCATTGGCGGTATTTCCGCATTATTCAGGAAACCATACATAGAAAGAACCATAGATTA
>CAYLHM010000125.1:0-3627 GCA_964383485.1 uncultured Oscillospiraceae bacterium | reverse complement strand
GGGCTGGAGCCTCGCTCGGTATTTACCTATTTTGAGAAGCTCTGTTCCATTCCCCACGGATCCCGGAACACCAAGGCCATCAGCGATTATCTGGTGGCCTTTGCGCAGGAGCAGGGGATCGCCTATGTTCAGGACGAGCTGAATAATGTGCTGCTGTTTGGGCCGGGCACCTGCGGCCTGGAGGATCGGCCCCCGGTGATTTTGCAGGGCCACATGGACATGGTTTGCGAAAAGGATCCCGGCTGCCCCATCGACATGGATACCCAGGGCCTGGATGTGACCCACGATGGGGAATTTGTGTTTGCCAGGGGCACCACCCTGGGGGGTGATGACGGCATTGCCGTGGCCTATGCCCTGGCTCTGCTGGCCGATCCCAGTATTCCCCACCCGCCTCTGGAGGTGATCATCACCGTGGACGAGGAGATCGGCATGGAGGGCGCTACCGGCGTGGATCTGAGCAAGCTCCGGGGCCGCACCATGATCAACCTGGACTCTGAGGACGAGGGGATTTTCACCGTGTCCTGCGCCGGCGGCGCACGGGGCACCATCCATTATCCTACAGAGCGCCGGGCGGTGTACGGCCCCTGCCTGCGGCTGACGGTGGAGGGACTGCAAGGCGGCCATTCCGGCGTGGAAATTCACAAGAACCGGGCCAATGCCAACAAAATCATGGGCGAGCTGCTGGGCCGGGTGCAGGAGCTGATGCCTCTGTGCATCACCAAGCTCTCCGGCGGTGCCAAGGACAACGCCATTCCCAGAAGCTGCACGGTCACGCTGGTGGCCATGGGCATCGGCCTGGAGCGCATCAACGCCATCACCCAGGAGCTTCAGGAGCAGGTTCGGGCGGAATATGACGAGCCGCATGCCCGGATTTACGGCGAGGATGTGGACGCGCTGGGGGGCAACGCCCTGACAAAGGAATGCACGGCCCAGGTAATCGCTCTACTGAAGGAGGCGCCCAATGGGGTGCAGAGCTGGAGCCGGGATATCCCCGGGCTGGTGCAGACCAGCCTGAACCTGGGCATTGTGACTCTGGACGAGGAGCTGACCATGACCTTTGCAGTGCGCAGCAGCGTGAACCGGGAGAAGCGGGAGCTGCTGGCCCAGCTGGAGGAGATGGCCCATGCCTGCGGCGGCACATATAGTCAGATGGGCGACTATCCCGCCTGGGAATACCGCAAGGACTCCCGCCTGCGGGACACCATGGTTCCCCTGTATCGCCAGATGTTTGGTAAGGAACCCCAGGTGGTGGCCATACACGCCGGGCTGGAGTGCGGCATTCTCAGCGACAAGCTGCCGGGGCTGGACTGCGTTTCCATCGGCCCGGAGATGCACGATATTCACACCAGCCGGGAAAAGCTGAGCATTGCCTCGGTGGAGCGCACCTGGCGCTTCCTGCTGGAGCTGCTGAAAAAACTGTAAATCGCCTGATGCTTTGCCACAGCCGTTTTCCTGCGAATGCCTCTTTTCACCGGGATCATAAGTTGACACCGGCTACTTCGGCAATGCCGCCGGTGCGCTATCCGTTTCCTTGCTGCACGGCCCTCATATTTGCCGGGCAAGTGCGGTGCGGGAATGAATTTGGCGCTTTCTTCAGGAAAAATCCTTGACGGCGGGGAAAAATACCACTATAATAGGATCGCATAGGCTTTCTACCTGAAACCTGAAAAAGTATTTTTATCTGAGAAAGGATTTTGAAATATGGCAAAGGAATTTAAGATTACCGAACTGCGCCTGCAGGATCTGGAGCGTGAGCTGAACTACCTCAAGACCACCCGTGAGCGTGAGATCGCCGCCATGATCGCGGAAGCCCGCTCCTACGGCGACCTGTCCGAAAACTCCGAGTATGATGCCGCCAAGAACGAGCAGGCAAAGCTCTACGGCCGTATTGCCGAGATCGAGGATATTCTGTCCCACGCCGTGATCATCGAGGACGAGAATGAGGCCAGCGGCCGGGTGGGCCTGGGCTGCACCGTGGTGGTGGAGGACGAGCATGGCGTTCAGACCGAGTACCGTATTACCGGTTCTCAGGAGGCCAACCCCATGCAGCATAAGCTGTCTGACGACTCGCCCTTTGGCCGTGCTGTTGTGGGCAAGGCAGCCGGTGAGAATTTCACCGTGGCCGCACCCGCCGGCGCCTTCACCATGAAGGTGGTCAGCGTGTCCCGTGAGGGCTGATACCATGGCAAAGTTTGTCCCCCAGGCGGAGATGCCCCTGTCCGACCAGGTTCGGATCCGCCGTGAAAAGCTGGAAAACCTCCGTGCCGAGGGCTTCGACCCCTTTGTGCAGACCATGTTTGATGTAACTGCCTACTGCGCCGACATTCAGAAGAGCTATGACGAGCTGGAAGGCTCCACCGTGTCCGTTGCCGGCCGTATGATGAGCAAGCGGGGCATGGGAAAGGTGCTGTTCTGCGACTTGCAGGACTGCACAGGGAAAGTCCAGATCTATGTCAAGTTCGACGAGATGGAGGAAAGCGCCTTTAACCGCTTTAAGAAGAACGATATCGGTGACATTGTGGGTGTCACCGGCGAGGTGTTCCGCACCCAGCGGGGCGAGATCTCCATCCGGGTTCACCAGGCCACCCTGCTGTCCAAGGCCCTGCTGCCCCTGCCGGAAAAGTTCCACGGCCTGACCGACCGGGAGACCCGCTACCGCCAGCGCTATGTGGATCTGATCGTGAACCCGGAGGTCAAGGATACCTTTGTCAAGCGCAGCAGAATTTTGCGCTCCCTGCGCCACTACCTGGACGGCAAGGGCTTTTTGGAGGTGGACACCCCGATCCTCACGCCCTTTGAAATCGGCGCCAACGCCAAGCCGTTCTATACCCATCACAACACGCTGAATATGGACATGGTTCTGCGCATTGAAACCGAGCTGTATTTGAAGCGGCTGGTGGTCGGCGGCATGGACAAGGTCTATGAGGTGGGCCGCATTTTCCGCAACGAGGGCATGGACCCCACCCACAACCCGGAGTTCACCACCATCGAGCTGTATCAGGCATATACCGACTTCCACGGTATGATGGATCTGGTGGAGGAAATGATGAAGACCGTGGCCCAGGAGGTCTGCGGCACCCTGCAAATCACTTATCAGGGCAAGGAGATCGACCTGAGCCATTGGGAGCGCATGACCATGGCGGAGGCGGTCAGGAAGTATTCCGGGGTAGACTTTGCCGATTGGGCCAGCGATGAGGATGCCATTGCCTGCGCCAAGGCCCACCGGGTGGAGCTGCCGGAAATTCCAACCAAGGGCGCGATCCTGGCGGAGTTCTTCGATGCCTTTGTGGAGGACAAGCTGATCCAGCCCACCTTCATCTATGACTACCCGGTGGAGATCAGCCCCCTGGCCAAGCGCAAGCCCACGGATCCGGCCTTTACAGAGCGGTTTGAGTATTTCATCAATGCCACGGAGTTTGGCAACGCCTTCTCCGAGCTGAACGATCCCATCGACCAGAAAGCCCGCTTTGAAAAGCAGGTGGCCGACCGCCGTGCCCTGGATCCCAAGACCAGGGCCCAGGTGGACTACGACTATGTCACGGCTCTGGAATATGGCCTGCCCCCCACAGGCGGCCTGGGCTTCGGCGTGGATCGCCTGGTCATGCTCCTCACCGACTCCGCCTCCAT
>CAYLHM010000124.1:0-3648 GCA_964383485.1 uncultured Oscillospiraceae bacterium | reverse complement strand
CGGCGGATCGTATGCAGGCTTTTCCGCCTGCGAGCCATGGTTTTATGTAAACCAAAACTACACCGAAATAAACGCAGCCCGGCAGGAGGCGGATCCCAATTCCCTGCTGAATTTCTACCGCAGGGCGGTGGCTCTGCGCAAGGCCCTTTCCGCTGTGCGCTATGGGAGCTACAGGGAATACCGGCCCCTTTCCGGGAAGCACTATATCTATTCCCGGGAGGACGAGGGGCAAAGGCTGCTGATCGTCTGCTCCTTTGCCCGGCGGGAGACGGCGTTCCGTGCCCCCAGGGGCTTCGACTTGGCAAGCGGCCGGCTGATTTTGCAAAACTACGCCCAAATTCAGGAGGGGACCCTGCAGCCCTATGAAGCACGGGTCTACCTGTGGGACAAGGTATAATACAAAAGAAAAGATGTGTACCGATGGATTTTGAAATTTTGGATTTTCACACGCACCCATTCAGCGGCCCCCACAACAACATCTGCCAGCACCGGGAATACTGCGCCATGTCCCCGGAAAAGCTGCCCGGATACTTGCAGGGCTTAGGCATTTCCCAAATCTGCGGTTCGGTCATTCAGCGCCAGACGGCCCAGGACACCAGCGTTTGGGACACCATTCGCCGCTGCAACGACACGGCGCTGGAGCTGGCAAGGGTCTACGGCGGCTTTTATATTCCCGGTTTTCATGTGCACCCGGATTTTGTGGAGGAGTCCTGCCGGGAGATCGAGGACATGGCCCGCCGGGGCCTGCGGCTGATCGGCGAGCTGGTACCCTACTACCACGGCTGGGAGGACTATTCCTGCCGTGGGATGGATGCCATCTTGGAGCTGGCAGGGCAGTACCATATGATCGTCAGCTTCCATTCCATGGGTGAGGATCAGATGGACAGCATGGTCAAAAAGCACCCGGATGTCACCTTTGTAGCGGCGCATCCGGGCGAATATGGGGCGTTTATGCGCCATTTGCAGCGCATGAAATACAGTGAAAATTATTATCTGGATCTTTCCGGCACGGGACTGTTCCGCCATGGCCTGCTTCGCCACGGCATCGACCGGGCGGGGGCGGAACGCTTTTTGTTCGGGACGGACTATCCCGTGTGCAACCCAGCCATGTATGTGGGCGGCGTGGTGCTGGACAGCCTGCTCAGCGACTGGGAAAAAGAGCGGATCCTCTCCGGCAACGCCCGGCGGCTGTTGGGGCTGGAAGATTAAAGTTCCAGGTAGGCGGCCAGCAGCTTTAAGGTGTTGAACACACCGTCGATGTGACTGCGTTCATAGCCGTGGCTGGCGTAGACACCGGCGCCGATCAGGCCATGGCGGAGATCGGCACCGCCACACAGGGTCGCCTCTACATCGGAGCCGTAGTGGGGATACACATCCACCGCATAATCGGCTCCGCTTTTCTTTGCGGCATCTATGAGCTTGCCCACGACCTCATAGCTGTAAGGGCCGCCGGAGTCCTTGGCGCAGATGGAAACCTGCCGCTCGGTGCAGCCCAGACCGTCCCCCACGCAGCCCATGTCCACGGAAATGGCCTCCGTGACCCCGGCGGGCACCGAGGCGGAGCCGCCGTGGCCCACTTCCTCGTAAACCGTGATGTGGATATAGGTCCTGCGCCGGAGGGTCCGCTCGTTGTCGCTGATATATTTGGCAAGACCCAGGAGAATGCCCACCGACAGCTTGTCGTCCAGGAACCGGCTTTTCAGGTAGCCGCCGGCGGTGCGGCGGGTGCGGGGGTCAAAGCAGACCACATCGCCCACCTCGATGCCCAGCTTGCGCACTTCGTCGGCGGAATGCACATCCTCGTCCAGCACGATTTCCACGCTGTCAAAGCTGCGCTTGGTGTCGTTGTAGCTGCCGTTGACATGAATAGAGGGGTTGCAGAGCTGGCAGGTGCCGTCCAGGGCCTTGCCGGAGCGGGTGTAGACCCACACATTTTCCGCTTCGGCGTTGTTGGCGTTCATGCCGCCCAAGGGGCTCAGCCGCAGACGGCCGCTGCCCTTGATTTCCGCAACCATGGCCCCCAGGGTATCCGTGTGGGCCTCCAGCAGGAGAGCATTTTCAGTATCTTCGCCGCCTAAATCCACCAGCACACCGCCTTTGGCCGTCATCTCTGCGGTAAAGCCCAAATCCCGGAAGCTCTGACAAACCCAGTCGGCGGCCTTGGCGGTGAAGCCGGTGGGGGAGTCGATGGCCAGCAGGGACTCGGTTCTCTCCCAGGCGTGTTCAGCGTACATTCTGTCAATCATGATATTGTCCTCCTAATATGAAATAGTGCCACACACCGGCCACTTCCCGCAGGTAGTAGTTGATGCGCACGCCCACATAGCCCGTCTTGGCTGGAATGCCCACAAAGGTCACGCCGCAGCGCTTGGCAAACAGGGAAGCCCGGTAAAGATGGTATTCGCTGGACACAATGCCCAGCTTTTCCGGCCGTTGGCCGGTTTTTTGTTCAATGAGGTTCAAAGAAAAGTTCAGGTTTTCCCAGGTGGAGGTGGCCTGGTCCTCCATCCAGATGCGCTCGGCGGGAATGCCCATGGCGGTGAGCCGGTCGAACATACACTGGGCCTCGGAGAGATTTTCCCCTGCCCCCTGGCCGCCGGAGACGATGCACTGCGCCTCCGGGTGGGCGGTGAGATAGGCATAGGCGGTGCTGATGCGCTCACTGAGGGACAGGGAGGGGACATCTCCATGGACGGCGGCGCCCAGCACCACCACATAGTCGCAGGGTTCATCGGGGCTGCCGTAGGAGGCGTGGATAATGATGCCCTCGGTCACGGCTGCCGCCGTCAAGCACAGGACAAGAATGCCGGAGAAGATCGCAGTGCAGATTTTGGCCGCCTTGGGCTTGCGCTTTTTCCAGATAAACAGCAGATTATAGACCGCCAGCACGCCGCTGATTGCGAAGAAAATCAGGGCGGAGAAGTGATAGCCGCCGGGCATGACCGCCAGGAAGAAGATGCCCAGCAGGGCGAACAATCCGGCTGGGAGCCACTTCCGCACACGGCGAACGAATTTCATAGGCAGCTCCTTTCCTTATGATACAGAGGCTGTAAAAATGTCATTGCGAACCAGCCCGCTTATCTGGTGTGGCAATCCCACAAGGATTTAGAGCGGAAAACAATATCGGCTTCCGTCTAACCAGAAGATTCCCATGCCAGTGTGCGCTACTTATCGGAATGACAGAAGACTTTTACAGCCTCTGTTTTACATTTATACTTCCTTGCTCTTGCCGGCAATCTCGCTCAGGCACTTGGACAGGAACTCGTCAGGGGTCATGGCACCCAGATCGTCGCCCTTGCGGGTACGCAGGGACACGGTGCCGTTTTCCATGTCCCGGTCGCCCACCACCAGCATATAGGGGATCTTCTGCATCTGGGCTTCCCGGATCTTGTAGCCCAGCTTTTCACTGCGGCAGTCGCCCTCTGCACGGATCCCGGCGGCGGTGAGTTTTTCCACCAGGCTGTTGGCGTAGCCGTGTGCCCGCTCGGTCACGGGCAGCACCTTGACCTGGACCGGGGCCAGCCACAGGGGGAAGGCGCCGGCGAAATGCTCGGTGATCACGCCGATGAAGCGCTCGATGGAGCCAAAGACCACCCGGTGGATCATCACGGGGCGGTGCTTCTGCCCGTCCTCGCCGGTGTACTCCAG
>CAYLHM010000123.1:0-3688 GCA_964383485.1 uncultured Oscillospiraceae bacterium | reverse complement strand
CTTATAAATCGTCGGCGTCCTGCACCGGCTCCTCGTAGATTTCCTCCGGCACGCCGGTGTACCAGCCCTGGGGGTCGCAAAAGGCCGGGCCAAGGGCATTCCACCAGCCGCCGAGGGGCGGGAACTTCGGATCGTCCTGATGATCGTCTTTTTTCTTTTCCACGGATATCCCTCCTTTTCCGCCCTCATTTTGTGCAGAAAAAGAGAGAAAATACATTGAAATTTATGTCTTTTCCACCGAAAAATGCAAAATAACATCTTCCGTCTGATCCGTGTGCAGGGTCAGGGTGACCGCCCCTGCCTCGCCGGTGGTGCGCAGATAGGTGCCGCAGCTTCCTCCCTCAGCCGTCACCGTGGCGGGGCCGACCAGCCGGGCCGGGCCGGTGAGCCGGAAGCACACCGGGAGCTGGGCATAGGGCGCCAGATTGCCCCAATCGTCCAAAATCTGCACCCGCACGGCGGCCAGGTCATAGCAGTCCCCCTCCGTCAGCCGGGTGTGGCTGGGGATCGCCCGCAGATGCAGTCCGGCGGCGGGGCTTTTCGTCACCGATGCCACCACCTGACCGTTTTTCACGGCATCAAAACGCCAGCGGGTGGCGGCGCCGCCCCAGTTGCCCACATATTTCCCGAACAGGGCCACGCCATCGGCATATTTCAGGTGGTAGCGGAGCATGGCATAGCCCATTTTCGCCAGATCCCAGGCGGGCATATTGCCCACCCCATGGCGTGCGGCGGACAGCAGGCAGTCATGGAGCAGCCGGGCCTGCTTGGGGGGCATTCCCTCCTGGGTTTCCAGCAGCTCCCCAATGGTATCGTCCAGGAGCATGGGCGGGTGGGGCAGCGCTTTCCAGCTTCCCCGGGACAGCTTGGCCACGAACACATCGTTTTTATACAGGGCCACCTCATCGGCGTTGGTAAACACCCACACCTGCCCCACATTTCCGGCGGGATAGTCGCCAATGTCCATGGACGAGCCAACCTCCAGCACCGGCCGCTCCTCCCCCTGGCTGGCATAGAACGCCGCTGCCAGCTTGGGATTGCGGAATACATCCATCACGCCGTGATAGCAGATCCGATCCCCGGAGCCAAAGTCCTTGTGGGTGGGATAGTCGAACATACACCAGCCAAAGCAGCCCACATGGCCGCCATCGGACAGGGCGGCATCCTGCACCCGGGCGTGGCGCAGAGCCTGCTCCTGCCGGTGCTGCCAGGGGTCACAGGGCTTGGCGGGGAACATATGGCCGTTGCACTCCGAGATCAGCAGTGCCTTGCTCCCGTCCGGGCAGACCTTGTTCTTAGGCTTTGCGCCGGGATTGCTGCCGGTGTGGGAAAAATCGTTGAAGGCATACACATCCTCCAGCAGATGGCTTTTTTCCAGGTAGCGCACGCCGGAGGTCGGGCGGCTGGGATCCAGCTCGTGGGCAATGGCGTTGGTGCGGGTGTAAAATTCGTCATCGTCCACGCTTTCATTGATCCGCACGCCCCAAAGGACAATGCTGGGGTGACTGCGGTACTGGATGACCATTTCCCGCACATTTTCGCAGGCCTGCTCCTTCCAGCGCTCATCGCCAATGTGCTGCCAGCCGGGGATTTCCGTGAACACCAGCAGGCCCAGCCGGTCGCATTCCTCTATAAAATAGGGACTTTGGGGATAGTGAGAGGTGCGTACGGCGTTGCAGCCCAGCTCCTCCTTGAGAATGCGGGCATCCTCCCGCTGCAAGCGCTCCGGCACCGCATCGCCCACATAGGGCAGGCACTGGTGGCGGTTCAGGCCCCGGAGGAAGATTTTTTTGCCGTTGAGGAAGAAGCCGTCCGCCCGGAATTGGACGGTGCGGAAGCCGAACTGCCGCTCCACCGTTTCCAGCTCCCGCCCCTGAGCCGACAGGAGCCTTGCCCGGCAGCGGTACAGCGCCGGCTGTTCCGTGTCCCAGGGCTGAGCATCCGGCAGCACCAGCCGGGCCTGGAGGGTCCCCGCCGGGAGCGTCTGCTGCAAGGCTATTTGTCCCTGGGGATCCAGCAGCTCCAGCGCCAGGGTACAGCCATCCCCGGGGCCGTCCAGGGATAGCTGCACCTGGGCGGTGGTCAAGTCCGGCGTATATACAAACAAATCGGAAATGTACACCCCGGGCCGCTGTTCCAGCCACACATCCCGGTAGATGCCGCCGTAGGTCAGGTAGTCCACCACAAAGCCGAAGGGCGGAATGGACGGATTTTCGCTGGTATCCAGCCGCAGGGCGATCCAGTTTTCGCCCTTTCCCAGCAGCCCGGTCAGCTCCACCCGGAAAGCGGTATAGCCGCAGCAATGGGTGGCCAGCTCCCGGCCGTTGCAGAACACCGTGGCAATGTGGGCCGCTCCGTCGAAGCGCAGGAAAATCCGCCCGTCCGGGGCAGCATCCAGTTTCAGTTGACGGCGATAGCCGCAGAGCAGCTCATAGTCTGCCGGGTCGGCGTAGTGCCGGGGCAGCTCCGCCACGGTATGGGGCAGCCGCACCGCCTGGGCATCGCCCCGGCCCGTGGCAAATTCCGGCGTCCATTGGGGGGTAAATTCCCAGCCGTTGTTCAGTCGTTGTTCGTTCAAAGTCTGCGCCACCTTTTGCATATTGTGCCTATGCTATATTATATGGGCTTCCCGGCTGGTTCTCAATCATTTTTCAAAAAATCGGCGTTTTATACAAAAAAGGTCTGCATTTTTTGTAGATTTCGCCCTGGCGTTTTCCCTTTGGCTGTGTTATACTTTTTGAAAAAGGGAGGAATGACCTTGTTCGACATTACATTGATCGCCGTGGGCAAGCTGAAGGAGCCGTTTTACCTTGCCGCCAGCCAGGAATACGCCAAGCGCCTGAGCGGGCTGTGCAGCTTTCACCTGGTGGAGCTGCCGGAGTGCCGCCTGCCGGACACGCCCTCCGATGCAGAAATCGCCGCCGGGCTGCAAAAAGAGGCCCAGCAGATTTTGGCCAAAATCCCCCGCTCCGCCTGGGTCTGTGTCCTCACGCCGGAGGGCAGGCTCCTGAGCAGCGAGGCCTTGGCGGACAAGCTGAAGGCCGTGAAGCTGGCTGGGAAAAGCTGCGCCTGCTTCATCATCGGATCGTCCTTCGGCATGGCGCCCCAGGTCAAGGAACGGGCCGATCTGCGGTTGAGCATGAGCCCCATGACCTTTCCCCATCACCTGGCCCGGATCCTGGTACTGGAGCAGCTCTACCGGGCGGAGTCCATTCAGGCAGGGAGCAAGTATCATAAATAAAACGGTTTTCCCGAAGGAAACGCCGATCGGTGAACGGTACAGCAGTCCGCCCGAAGCCGGTGGATCTTTGCACTTTTTCATTTGCAAAAATTCGTCGCCAAATTTTTGGGCGCCCCGATTGGGGCGCCCGGTTTCTAAAGGTTAACGGCACTCGTTGCAGCCGCAGCCGCAGCCGATGCCACCGCAGTTGCACAGCAGCAGAGCCAGAATGATGATCCACCAGATGTTGCCGCCGCAGCCGTTATTGCAGTTATTACACATAGAAATGACCTCCAGGAATTTTTTTCAGCGGTTTTCGCCGCTCATTCCATGGTATTCCGCCAGGCAAAAAAGGTGCATATCAAAAATGCGACCGTTCAAGTTCTGTGCAGGCTGGTTCGGCAAGCGAAACAGCGGCCGGAGAAGATCTCTTTTAGGCAGATGCGCTTTGATGGGCGCTAAAGGGAA
>CAYLHM010000122.1:0-3728 GCA_964383485.1 uncultured Oscillospiraceae bacterium | reverse complement strand
CGCTCACGGATGCCCGGTTCATCGGCCGTCGCTTCTTTGGTAATGTGCCAATCACCGAAAGCATGGGCGCTCTTGGCGATCACAATGTCCTCTGGCGCGATCTCCTCCTTGCCTTCCGCATCGGCGAAGAGCTTGTCGCAGTTGACACAGATCCAATGCCCGATATTGCCCTCTTCGGTGCAGGTGGCTTCGGTGGCTTCCACATAAACCAGGATGTGGACATGATCTGCCTCGTATTCCGCTGCGCCGATGTCGGGGGCGCTGCCTGCCAGATTGCTGTTGCCGAAGAAATCTACATCATAGCTGACACCGGGCAGGGCAAGGGGGTTCGCATTCACATACTGGATGGAAGCGCCGCCGCTCGCACCGTATGCCTCGTTGTAGAGGCTTTCCGGGGACACGCTCTTTTTGTCGATCAGCTCAAGGCTGCCGGTGTTGAAGTGAGCAATGGCCGCTTCCAGCGTAACGCCCGCATCGATCATCGGGGAGCCGTCGGCCAGCTCGTAGCCGTTCAGCAGGCCGGACATACCGGTGCGGCTTTCGATGATACCCTCGTGGGTTTCGGGTGCGGATCCGGCACCGACCAGGACAGTCGCCGCATCCGCTGCGGTGACGGCGTTCTCCTCTGCATGGGGGGCTGCAATGCCGACATAGCCGTTGTTATAGAGCTTCGCCGCACTGATCATGTCGTTCAGGCATCCGTCCGTGGCTCCGGCGTAAAATGCCGTATCCTCCGGGAAGATGAACAGGTTGTTGAAGATATACAGATCGTTATTCCCCACAGCGCTGCCATCATTGTTGGGCCGCCACAGGATGCCCCTTGCAAGCGTGGTGTCCGAATAGAAGGTGTTGTTGTAGATCATGGTGCCCTTGGGAATGCCGCGGACGAACTCAAACACCTTATCCCGGTCGTTCTGGCTGATGTTATAGCGAATGGTCACGGAGGTGTGGAGCCACTGACCCATGATGAGCATGAAGCCGCCCTCGTTGTTGTGGCTGTAGTTGTACTGCATCACGGTGTAGGAGGACAGGTGGTCGCAGTCGAAGCCCTCGCCGTCCAGCGTGCTGTGGGTGTTGTAGGCCTCGTTATACTGGATGACCGTGTTGGCTGCCTCAAAGGGCCAGATGGCCACATTATAAGTGGAGGTCGCATACTGATAGTCGCAGTCCTTGGCCAGGTTGTGTTCGACGATGGTGCCGTCCACATCACGGACGGTGATGCCGTCACCGCCGATATACTCCATGTAGTTGCCGCGAACCACCATGTTGGTGGAGGGATACCAGTTGATGGGGTTGGAGCTGTTGGTCAGGGACTGGTTGCACCAGACGGAGCTGACCAGCTTGATCGCCGAACGGTCTACCTTGATGATGGTGTTGTTCTCAATCAGGCAGCTATCATACTTGGTGGGAATGCCATAGATGGCTCCGTCTATGACGCCGCTAGCCTGGATATCGAAGAAGATACCGCCGTTCCACTTTGCGGAGTTGCTGCCGTTGATATCGTGAATGTAGCAGTTACGGATCACAATGCCGCTGACCACGCCAAAGTTCTTGGCATAGACATTGATGGCCCGCAGAAGTTCGCTCTTGTTGCTGTTCAGGTTCGGAGCGGACCAGTCTGCATTGTATTTCGGAGAAGTGTTGGTGATCTCCAGATTTTCAATGGTGACATAGGGCGTGTTCCACAGTTCCACAACATTGGTGACCGCACCCTGACCGTTCAGCTGGGGCAGGCTGTTTCCCTCGCCGTAGGCGGTGATGGTGATGCACTTTTCGGCGGTGCCGCCCACGCCCTGGAAGGTGAGCTGCTGACCGTTAAACTGGCTGCCGCGCTTGAGATACACCGTATCTCCGGGGTTCAGGACAGTGGTCTGCAGCGGGATCAGGGATTTCCAGGGCAGATCCCGGGTGCCGGGATTGCTGTCGTTGCCGCCCACGGAGTCAATGTAGTACTCCCTGGCATCGGGCAGTTCCACAGATACAAAGTTCGCCACGATGTTGATAGGCTCAGAAGCGCCGTCCGGAACGGTGAAGGTTCCGTCCTCGCTGATTACAAGATCCTCATAAGGTGCCAGAGCGGTATAGCCTACCAGCTTGTAGCCGGCCTTTACGATGACATCCAGCGTGATCTCGTCGCCGCTGATCGCAGTGGGCACATTGGGCAGAACGGTTCCGGCCGTGTAGCTGTCATCCGCCTGACCGTCCACCGTGCCCTGCGCCGTGATGCTGACGGAGGTGGGGATGATCTCCACTACAAAGTTGTCAAAGCACACAGGCGCATTGCCGGTCATGTTCACAAGACCCACGGCGTTGCCGCTGCCGCCCCAATTATCCTCGGTCGTGTAGCTGAGGATCTCACTGCCGTTTGCGTAGAAGGTGACGGTATCGCCGATCACTTCCAGCTCGATATGGGTAGCGGTTCCGTCATAGGTGAAAGTGGCTTTTGCAAGTTCGGTGTTGCTGCCGCCCACCACGATATGGCGGAAGAGTGCGACCTCGCCATTGAGGACAAGCACATAACGGTCATTAAAGCCGTCTCCCCGGAACATGATCTGCATGGTGCCGGAGGTCGTGTCGGCTTTCCAGCTATCCACGCTGATCCGATAATTGCGGCCTGCCAGCTTTTGGCTCACCTCATCGGGGATCTGGGCATAGTTGGTTCCGCTCAGCGTCAGCACACCGCCGGACACCGTGGCGCTTTCCGCATCGGTCAGGGTATAGCGGTTGTCGTTATGGGTTTGGTCGTGGGTATCATCGTTGAGCTTCTCATAGCCAAAGTCGTCATACCACAGCTCGAAACGGCTGGCCTCCCGGGTCTTGAAGGTGGCCGTAACTTCCAGCGTACCGCCGCCTCTGGGTGCCTCCATGGCGAATTTCCCGGTATCGGGAATGGTGATGAGGCCGTCGGTATTGGTGGTGTAGCCGGCAAACACATAGCCGTGCTCCGGCAGAGCCTCCAGCGTGACCACATCGCCGGGATAGACCAGATAGGTCCCGTCCTCGGTGATGTCATCATAACCGCTGACAACATTCACGGAGCCGCCGTCTTCGGCCTTGACTACCAGAGAAAGCCTGGAGTCCGGATCACGGACTTCATCGGTGGTGACCTTGAAATTGCTGATAGAGAAGTCCTGTCCGGGATACTCGCCCTCGAAGCCGATGTAACCCCGGGCCATCTGAGCGATTTCCTCGCTTTGTGCCGTCAGCACAGGCTCGGCGTTCCCGTTGACATAAACGGTGATGGTATCTCCGTCCACCAGAATGTCAAAGCAGGCCGTCTCGCCGGTCTTGAGGACGGTGAAGTTTCCGGTGCCCGTGTCGGCATAGGTCGCAAGCTGCGTCGAGCCGGTATCGTGGTTGTCACTTTTCTGGATCAGCGCCTGCTGCTGGCTGCTATTGGGAAGCATCCGCAGCTGCAGCCACTCGCCGCCGCCCAGCTCGCTGCACTTGAACTCGACCTTGATGTTGCTGTTGGTGTTGCCGGTTCCCGGAGTCAGGTCGAACTGGATCAGGAATTTGTCGGCGGTAATGGCGCCCAGAGCCCAGTCCATACGGTTGTTCTTGCCGCTGCCCTTGATGGTTGCCTGGTTACCGGCAACGGTGACGGAGCTGCTACTGTTCGGCGACAGCACCCAGTTGTCGGCGTTTTCAAAGTTGTCCTCGGCCAATACCCGGCCAAGGGCCTCCAGATAATGCTGGTTTACCACCTGCTCCTGCTCGCCCTCCAC
>CAYLHM010000121.1:0-3757 GCA_964383485.1 uncultured Oscillospiraceae bacterium | reverse complement strand
TGCCTGTTCTTCTGTATAATACTGGGCCTGGGCGTGCCACAGGGTGGCGTACTTGCCGTCCTCGTCGGCCAGCAGCTCCTCATGGCTCCCCTTTTGGACGACCTGGCCGCCGTGGAATACGGCTATTTCGTCGCAGAATTTACAGCTGGACAGCCGGTGGCTGATGTAAATGGCCGTTTTATCCTGGGCAATATCGTTGAATTTGCTGTAAATCTCCGCCTCGGCGATGGGATCCAGCGCCGCCGTGGGCTCGTCCAGGATGATAAAGGGCGCATCCTTATACAACGCCCGGGCAATGGCGATCTTCTGCGCCTCGCCGCCGGAAACATCTATGCCGTCCTCGGAAAGATCCTTATAGAGCATGGTATCCAGCCCCTTGGGCAGCGTTTCCAGCCGGTCGCCAAAGCCTGCGTCGATGAGCGCTTTCCGTGCCCGCTCCCGGTCGTATTCCATGCTCCCTGCCACATTGGCGCCCAGAGGCTGGGCGATGAGCTGGAAGTCCTGGAACACCACGGAGAAAATATTCATATAGTCCCGGTAGTTGTACTTGCGGATGTCAATGCCGTTGAGCAAGATTTGCCCCTCCTGGGGGTCGTAGAGCCTGCACAGGAGCTTGATAAAGGTGGTCTTGCCGCTGCCGTTCTCCCCCACGATGGCCAGGCGCTCCCCCACCCGGAAGCGGAGGTCAACATGGCGCAGCGCCCATAGATCCGAGCCGGGATACTGAAAGGAAACATCCTTGAACTCCACCTCATACTGCCGGTCGGACCGCTTCTCCGTGGTCAGGCTGCCCTGGTACATGGTGTTGGGAATGTCCAGAAATTGGTAGACGGTTTTGAGGAAGGCGCCGTTGTTTTTGATATACCCGGCGACTTCGACCAGGTCGGAAATGTGCTTGGTCAGCGCCGTCACGGCCCCCACATACTGGGTCACGGAGCCAACGCCAAAGGCCCCGGCCCAGGCCTTCAGGCACACAAAGACATACACCAGCCCGGTGGTCACAGAGCTCAGGCAGCTTCCCACAGCGGTCCAGGCGCCCATTGGCCCTCGTGCGAGCTTTGCAAACGGGCCGCCAATTTTGAAACTATTGTCCTGTTCCATATAATGGCGCATGATGGCCTGCTGATCGTACATCCGGATATCCGCCGTTCTTCTTTCTTCGTCGGCGTTGAAGCCGAATGCTTCAAACAGGCGGTTGCCCAATTTTGCGCTCTCCGTAAGGCGGACCTCGTATTCCATGCCCTTATTTTTGCACAGCGGGCTGAGCCAGGTGACCAGGCCAATGCAGGCGATCGCCGCCACAAGGAACATGGGGTTGTTCAAAACGGTGAGGCTGCCGGCGGATTCGGGCACCGGCAGGGTAAACAGACTGACGGTGAGGGCGATGGCGCCCAGAATACCCGCAATGCCCTGAACCAAGCCGGGGAAGCATCGCACCAGCACATAGTAGCCCCAGCCCATCCAGTTGTCGGACTGGACGATGCTGGACAGCAGATCGTGGGTGGATGTTTTATCGATATCCGCATAGTCCATGGAAAGCAGCTTATCCGTAAAGATCCGATACATTTTGGGGTCATATGTTGAGACCTCCGCCGTTCTCCAGCAGTTCAGAACGCCCGTCAGCAGGGTCATGACCGCCGCACTTGCCAGCGTGACCAGCACCAGGCCCCACAGCACATTGGGCCGGCGGGCAGATGCCAGCTCGTTGATGATCCTGGCGGACAGATACACCGTCACATAGGGGCTGACCGCCCGGGCAATGCCATGGAGCGCTTGGGAGAGGAACAGGCCGGGGCAATAGCGGTTGATGTCCCGGAACGCGCGGCGGTGGAGCCGGAGGCCCTCCCGAAAGGTCATTTTTCCTTCTTGTTGCTTTGCCATCAAAATTCCCTCCCCTCTTGATAATAGCGGGCCTGGATATCAAAGAGCTGGGCATACCCGCCGCCCTGCTTCAAAAGCTGCTCATGGGTGCCCTCCTCGGTGATCACCCCGTCCTGCAAAAACAGAATGCGGTCGCAGAAGCGGGTGGAGGCCAGGCGGTGGGAGATGAACAGGGAGGATTTTCCCTGGGTCATCTCGCTGTACTTGCAGTAAATATCGTGTTCCGCAATGGGATCCAGGGCGGCGGTTGGCTCGTCCAGCACCAGGAACGGGCCGTCCTTGTACAGCGCCCTGGCCAGCATCAGCCGCTGGGTCTGGCCGCCGGAGAGCTGAACGCCGTCCTCATACACCTTTTTTCCCAGATGGGTGTCGTAGCCCTTGGGAAAGGCCTCGATCTGCTCCGTCAGCCCGGCCTTGCGGATGCAGTCCCGAACCTTCTCCATGTCGATATCCGAAACCTTTTGGGCCACCGTCTGGGCAACGGTGATGTCCAGCTCCGAAAATTCCTGGAACACGGTGGAAAAGAGGCCGTAATAGTCCTGGCGGTTGAAGTCCCGAATGTCCGTGCCGTTCAGCAGCACCCGGCCCTCGTCGGGGTCGTAAAAGCCGCACAGCAGCCGAACCAGGGTGGTTTTGCCCGCACCGTTCAGGCCCACAACGGCCACCTTTTCTCCGGGGTGCAGGGTCAGATCCATATGGCGGAAGATGTCGGTATCCGTTCCGGGATAGCGGAAGGTGACATTTTCCAGCTTCAGCTCATAGCGCTCTGCCTTTGGAATGGGCTTGCCGCCGGAAAAGCGGAACTGCTCCGGCAGGGTCAGAACCTCCCGCACGGTGGAAATGTCCAGGCTTTCCTGATGCAGCTTGGTAAACTGCTCCAGAATGCCGGTCACCCAGGTGGAGAAGCCGGAGAAGGCCGTGAAATACAGCAGGAACTGGGAAGCGGGCAGGCCGTCCTGCAGGGCCATGCGGATCAGATACAGGTAGGCGATCCCGTTTCTTGCCAGGCCCAGAAGGACATCCACCACGCAGGACCAGGTGTAGACCCGCTCCCGGCGGTCGACAAAGGCTTCCGCGAGGCGAAGGGCCTTTTGGAACAGGCCGCGCAGCCAGTCCGCCAGGCCGAAGATGCGGATATCCTTTGCCATGGCAGCGGAATTGGACTTTCGACGGATATAGTTCATCTGCTTATCGTATTCCGCTTCCTCCTCCCGGTGCCGGTAGCCCCATTCGTTGATGCGGCGGCTGACGAAGAAGCCGGCGGCCGTGGTCAGCACCACCGCCAGCACCAGAAGTCCGTTCAGATCCGCCAGCAGGAGCAGGTAGACCGCAAAGCCGGAGATGTTGAGCAATAGCTCCGACAGTGTCCACCAAATATGCTCGGTAGGCGCCTGGTTGCTGCTGCAAAACATCGATGCTTTTTCATACAGCTTCAAAAATGCGGGGTCCCGGGTGTTGGGATAGGAGGTGCTGCAGCATTTTTCATTCAGGTCCATAATGATGGCGGTGCGCAGCGTAATACGGCCAGTGGTCAGGTTTTCCTCCAAATAGCCCAAAAGCCCGTTCAGCACCACCAGGGCCCCCGAAAAGATGCCGATGGAAGCCAAAAGCTCTGTCAGCGGCGCCAGGGTCTCCACCTTTTCCAGCACGGCGGGGGCGATCAGGAGCTGCACCACCTGGATGCCCAGGGACAGGGCCGCCCAGGCGATGCACAGCAGCAGGACGCTCTTGTGGCTATTCCACGAAAGGCCCAGCATATAGCGGACATTCTGCCCAACGCTGAATTTGGGCTTCTTTCTTGTTTTCATTGGTTCCTCACCTCGCAGCATAGCATATCACAACAATTCGTCCCCGGCGCATTTGGGGGACGAATTGT
>CAYLHM010000120.1:0-3854 GCA_964383485.1 uncultured Oscillospiraceae bacterium | reverse complement strand
TTTTTTGTCCGCTGCTCCGTGTCCCTCAGAGCTTCCCTAAAAGCATCTCCAGCTCGGAGACATCGTTGATCTCATAGGGTGTGCGGGGAACCTCCGGGAAGCCCCAGCCCACCGAGGTGCGCACCCAGATGGGAATGCAGCCGGCGTTGTAGGCCCCCTGGACATCGGCCATGGGATTGTCGCCCACATAGGCCATCTGCCCCGGCTCCAAATCCATCGCCTGGGCGCAGAGCCGAAAAATCCGGGGATCCGGCTTGTCCGCCCCCACCTCGCTGCTGACCAGCACGCAGTCAAAGGCGTTTTCCAGCCCCAGGCAGCGGAGCTTGGCCCGCTGGAGCTGGGAATTGCCGTTGGTGAGCAGGCCCAGCTGAAAGCCCTTGCTCCTTAAGGAAGCCAGCATATCCAGCGTGAAGGGGTAGGGCACAGCCGCCCGGCCGATCCGGGAGGCTACCTCGCCGTCCAAAAGCCGGTTGTCCACCTGGGGCAGCAGCACCCCGGCATCCTTCAGCCGCTGGGCCACGGCAGTCCAGCCCCCGAAATAGTTGTAGCGGTAGTCCACCTTTACCAGCTGGCGGCCCAGCTCCTTGGCGCTCAAATCCCGGGGGAACCAGTCCCGCAGCTCCCGGTGGAGCAGGTAGGCGATGGAGCGCAGGGTGGAATAGCGGTCGTACAGGGTGCCGTCCAGGTCGAAAGCCACGGCCTTGATGTCCACGGCCGCCCTCCCTATGCCCAAAGGCTGCGGTAAATGGCCCGCACCTCGTCCTCGCTCACCGGGCGCAGGGTGTTCTGGGGGCTGCCGCTTTCCATGGCATCGTGGGCCATTTTGTCAATCACCGCATCAAACTGCCCCTTGTCCACCCCATACTCTGCCAAAGTGGGCGTGTCCAGCTGCCGGGTGATCTCCCCAATGGCGGCCAGGAACGCCTCGGCGGCGGCCTGATTGCTGTCTGCTTCGCCGGCAACGCCGATGGCCCGCCCCAGGTCGGCAAAGCGGTCATAGGCGCCGGGCAGGGCGAAGGCCAGGCACTTGCTCATGAGCATGGCATTGGACAGGCCGTGGGCCACATGGAACAGGGCGCCGATGGGCCGGCTCATGCCGTGAATAATGGTGACGGAGGAATTGTTGAAGGCAATACCGGCCTCCAAAGCGGCCACGGACATCTGCACCCGGGCTTCCTCGTTCCCGCCGTCCCGGTAGGCCACGGGGAGATAGCGGAAGATGCGCTTCACAGCGGACAGGGCAAAGGTGTCGGACAGGGTCTGGGCCTTGCGGGAGGTGTAGGCCTCGGTGGCGTGGCACAGAGCGTCCAGGCCCGTGGCGGCGGTGATTTTGGGCGGTGCAGTCCTGGTGAACTGGGGGTCGATGACCGCCAGGCCGGGCATGAGGCAGGCGCCCTTCAGCAGCATTTTTACATCCGTGCGGGTGTCGGTGATGATGGTGAACTGGGTGGCCTCGGAGCCGGTGCCGGCGGTGGTGGGGATCGCCACCATAGGGGGCATGGGCACATCAATGACCTTGCCCATAAATGCGGCAATGTCGCCGCCCTTTTCCGCCAGCGCACCGATGGCTTTCATGCTGTCGATGGGGCTGCCGCCGCCCAGGGCCACCAGGAAATCGCAGCCCTCCTGACGGTAAAGCTCCAGGCCCTTTTCGATCATGCCGTTGTCCGGCTCGCCGTTGATGCCGGAGTAGATGCAGTAGTCCACGCCCTGACCTTTCAGGATTTCCTCCACCTTGGCGCAGTTGCCCAGGCGGATCATCACCTCATCGGTGACGATCATGGCCTTCCGGCCCAGGCTGCCGATGGTCTGAGCGGCCGTTTCCAAAGCCCCGGTACCGGAAATAATGCGGCCGGGGACGATAAATTCTTTCGCCAAATTCCTCACTCCTCCTCAAATTTTGCGTCCAGCATCCACAGGTAGCGCTCGTCCTCGAAGCGGCTGGTTTGCAGCCAGGGCTCGCCGTCCAGGTGCCGGATCATCCAGCAGGTGTACATCTGAAAGCCGGGGGCCACCGCCTGGGGGTGCAGCTCGCCGCCGGGAATGGCGGAAAAGCTGCCGCTGGTGCTTTTGAACACCTGGTCGCCCACGAAGCTGGCGCCGAAGCCCTCCGGCCGGTCGAACAGGAAGTAGTAGGTTTCCGGCTGGGGGTGGCGGTGGGGCAGGTAGCCCGACCAGTTGCCCCGGTCGTTCAGCACCTCGCCCAGAACCATGTTGGACCAGGGTGCGATGTCGTGGTCAAAAATGGTGTTGACCCGGCGCTTGGCGGTATTGCCGAATTTGCCCACGCCGGAATATTTCCAGGGGGCATCCTCCGGGGCATAGAGTTTGGAGTCAAAACGGCGGTCATTTTTGGTGCATTGCACCAGAAATTCGCTGTCTTTTTCGGCCTGCACCTGGATTTCCGTGCCGGTGCAGACATGGAGCGCCCAGGGGCCCTGGGTGAACACACTCTCCCGGCTGACGGACTGGCTGCGGCCCTCCCAGCTCAGCAGAAGCTGGCCATTTAAGAGCAGCAGGGCCATTTCCTCCCCCTCCCGGCAGAAGCGGCGGCGCTCCCCGGCGGCCAGGCGGTAGACCCGAATGTCCATCATCATGGCGCTGTAGTCGCCCTCATAGGCGGTCAGCAGCTTTTCGCCGCTGGCATCGTACTGCGGATATCCAAAAACCTTGCTCATTGCTTGCCTCCTAAACTCTGGCGATCATTTCGCCGTATTCCGCCTTTTCCTGGGCGATAAAGGCGCGCACCTGGTCGGCGTTGGGCAGATCGTCGGAGCAGTTGTTGCTGCGCACCATCATGGAGGCCTCGGCGGAGCCAAATTCCAGGCAGTCGATGATCTCCCAGCCCTGGTACAGCCCGTACAGGAAGCCGGAGCCGTAGCCGTCGCCGCCGCCGAAGCCCTTGCGGGCTTGCACCGGGAAGGGCTTGACGGAAAATTTCTGCCCGTCGCAGGTGTAGGCGGTGGAGCCCTGCATTCCGTGCTTGATGACCACCAGCTTGGCGTTGTGGCCCTGCCAATAGGCGGCGGACTCCTCATCGCTCATGCCGGGGCGGATCAGCTTTTCCGTCAGGTCAAATTCCTCCCGGGAGCCCATGATGATGTCCGCTTCCTTGGCGATGATGGAATAGTAAATGGAAATCTCGTCGCTGTTCTTCCAGTTGTACTCCCGGTAGTCGATGTCAAAAATGATCCGGGTGCCCACCTGCTTGGCCAGCATGGCCGCCTTGATGGCCGCCTCCCGGGAGGGACTTTCCGACAGCGCCGTGCCGGAGATCAGCAATGCCTTGGCGCCGGCCAAATAGTCGGCGTGAATATCCTCCACGCTGAGCTGCAGGTCGGCAATGCAGTTGCGGTACATGAGAATGCTGCTCTCCTTGGGGGAGCGCATCTCCGTAAAGGTCAAGCCCAGCTTCTGGCCGCCGGTGCAGCGGGTGACACAGCGGGTGTCGATGCCCTGGTCGTTGAAGTAGTCCAGGACGAAATCCCCGAACTGGTCGTCGGAAATTTTGCCGATGAAGCCGGCTTTCAGGCCGTGGCGGGTGACACCCACGGCGATATTAGCCGGGGAGCCGCCCACAAACTTCTCAAACATATGTACCTTTTTCAGCGGCTTGAAATCCTCTTTCACCTGGTCGTTGTAGGCCGGGTTGAAATCAATGGCCATGCGGCCCAGAAGCACCAGATCCAAAGGCCGGGTCTGGTCTAAATGCAGGTAATCCATAACTTTTCCTCCGTATGTTCATCGCCCCGCGGGGCGCAGTTTCCTTTATTCATTCCCGTCGATGACAGCGGCACCGTAGAAGTAGCGGCCGCAGCAGCCGAGATTTTGCAAATAGTCCTTTACGAAGCGCC
>CAYLHM010000119.1:1453-3908 GCA_964383485.1 uncultured Oscillospiraceae bacterium | reverse complement strand
GAAGCGCAGGAACGCTTAGAGGCCGAACGGCTGGCCCAGGAACAGGAGCGGCGGGAGCTGCTGATCCTCGGCGGGGTCCTGGCGGCTGCCGTGGCGGCGCTGGCGGTCTGCATGGTCCTTTTGCGGAAGCGGAAAAAATAATTTGAAAATCCGAAAAAAATGCTTGCATTTTTTGGGAAGCTGTGCTATCATATATAGGCGCTTGCGAGAGCGCTTATGCGCCAGTAGCTCAGCTGGATAGAGTGACTGACTACGAATCAGTAGGTCGGGGGTTCGAGTCCCTTCTGGCGTACCAAGAACGGAGATGCTCATTTGGGTATCTCCGCTTTTGATTTTGGCGGGGGAAGTACATTCCATATTCCCGTCCGCTCCTTAATGAGATCCTCGCCATGCGCCTTTACTGGTTTCATCAGAGCCGCCTCAAGTCGGATGACCAGATTTTTCGTCATAATCACCAATTTTAGGGCATAAAAATTGTAGGAACTCACTATTGCATAGGCCTTAATATTATGGTAAGATAGACATAATCCGGTGGGTTGTGCCTACTCCACAACCATAGGCACCGCACACCAAAAAAGGAGGATAATCAACAACCGTTGACTCACGGTACGGCAGCGTGGAGACCTGTCGTAATGCTTCCGCCGTATCGACTCGGCGGATAGTGAGAGTGCAGGCAAGAATTTCCTGCGCTTAGAGTCGGAAAGTATGGCAAGTTTGACCCTGAAGAACATCAAGAAGGTCTACCCACACAACGGCAGCGACACCAAGAAGGAAAAGAAGAAGAAAAAGGGCGACCAGCCCGAGGAGAAGAAGAGCAATCTTCAGATCACCGACGAGGGCGTTGTGGCTGTCCAGGAGTTTAGCCTGGAGGTCAAGGACAAGGAATTTGTGGTTCTGGTCGGCCCCTCCGGCTGCGGCAAGTCCACCACCCTGCGTATGATCGCCGGCCTGGAGGAGATCACCGACGGCGAGCTGTACATCGGCGACCGGCTGGTGAACGATGTGGCGCCCAAGGACCGGGATATCGCCATGGTGTTCCAGAACTACGCTCTGTATCCCCACATGACCGTATATGAGAATATGGCCTTCGCATTGAAGCTGCGCCATGCCCCCAAGGATGAGATCGACAAGAAGGTTCGGCAGGCTGCCGAAATTCTGGACATCACCCAGTATCTGAACCGCAAGCCCAAGGCTCTTTCCGGCGGCCAGCGCCAGCGTGTTGCCATCGGCCGGGCCATCGTCCGGGATCCGCAGGTCATGTTGATGGACGAGCCTCTGAGTAACCTGGATGCCAAGCTCCGCAACCAGATGCGTGCAGAGATCATCAAGCTCCGGGAACGGATCGACACCACCTTTATCTATGTTACCCACGATCAGACCGAGGCTATGACCTTGGGCGATCGGATCGTCATTATGAAAGACGGCTTTATCCAGCAGATCGGCACGCCCCAGGAGGTCTTTAACCACCCCTACAATCTGTTCGTCGCCGGCTTCATCGGCGCACCCCAGATGAACTTCTTCGATGCCAAGCTCATCAAGAAGGACGGCAAGTACGCCGTGGTGCTGGGCAACCAGACCGTGGAGCTGTCCGAGGACAAGCAGGAAAAGCTGGCTAAAAACCAGGTCGCCGAGCAGGACATCACCCTGGGCGTTCGCCCGGAGCATATCACCCTGACCGAGGGCGGCATCGAGGCCACCGTGGATGTCCACGAGCTGATGGGCTCCTCGATCCACCTCCATGTCACCGCTCTGGAGCGGGATGTGGTGATCATCATTTCCACTATGGATATGACCCCCGCCGAAATCGATGCCCTGTCCATGGGCAGCAAGGTCCACTTCTCCTTCCATGGCAACTGCTGCCATGTGTTCAGCAAGGAAACCGGCATCAACCTGGAAGCATAAGATCCATACACATCAGGGCCTGCGTTTCGCAGGCCCTTTTTGATTGCCACAAGGCTCCCCCTCCGGGGGAGCTGTCACCGGTGCAAGCCGGTGACTGAGAGGGCAAACGCAGGTCTTGTAGACCCTCTCCGCCCAATGTGCGCGCTGGGCACCTCCCCCAGGGGGAGGTTTTAGCGTGAATAGTCGATAGACATTGCGGGCTTTTTGTGCTATAATAACTTTTACGAAAAGGAGTGATCCCCTGTGAGAACAGCTTCCAATGCCCGGCTTCTGGCCCTGACTCTGGCACTGTGCCTGCTGCTGTCCGCCTGCGGCATGCAAACCCTGCCGCCCCAGACACCGTCTGAAACCATGCAAACGCCGCCGGAAACGACCCAAACGCCCCCGGAAACGACCCAGGCGCCCCCGGAAACGACCCAAACGCCCCCGGAAACAACGCAAACGCCCCCGGAAACGACCCAGCCGGGTTTTGATAGCTACGCTCTGGCCCTCAGTCTTAGCACCGAGGAAAAGGTGGGGCAGCTTTTCCTGGCCCGGTGCCCGGATCAGGGCG
>CAYLHM010000119.1:0-1353 GCA_964383485.1 uncultured Oscillospiraceae bacterium | reverse complement strand
AGCACCGAGGAAAAGGTGGGGCAGCTTTTCCTGGCCCGGTGCCCGGATCAGGGCGCCATAGAGGATATCCAAACCTACCATTTGGGCGGTTATGTGCTGTTTGGCCGGGACTTCCAGGACGGAACGCCGGAAAGCGTGTCCGCCGCCCTTGCAAGCTATCAGGCCGCATCGGCCATTCCCCTGCTTCTGGCCGTGGACGAGGAGGGCGGCACCGTTACCCGTGTCAGCAGCTATCCTCAGTACCGCAGCAGCAAATTTCCCTCTCCCCGGGAGCTGTACGCCCAGGGCGGACTGGCTCTCATTGAAAGCACCGAGGCGGAAAAATGCCGGCTTCTGCGCTCCTTGGGCCTCAATGTCAACCTGGCGCCCGTGTGCGACATCACCACAGACGAGAACGCCTTTATGTACAAGCGCTCCCTGGGCCAAAGCCCGGAGATCACGGGGGACTATATTGCCGCCGTGGTGCAGGTGCAATCCGACAATCAGGTGGGCGGCGTGCTGAAGCATTTCCCCGGCTATGGCAACAACGCCGACACCCACACTGGCATTGCCACGGACGAGCGCAGCCTGGCGGAGCTGGAGTCGGCGGACTTAAGACCCTTCGCCGCTGGGATCCAGGCCGGGTGCGGGGCGATCATGGTGAGCCACACCTTTGTAAACTGCCTGGACGGGGCGTACCCCGCTTCCCTCTCCCCTGCCGTCCATGAGTATATCCGCCAAAGCATGGGCTTTGAGGGCGTGCTGGTCACCGACGATCTGGCCATGGCTGCCATCACCGACCTGTATGGCGACGGTGAAGCCGCTGTGCTGGCGGTGCTGGCAGGGAATGACCTGCTGTGCAGCAGCGCCTACCAGACCCAATATGCCGCCGTGCTGGAGGCTGTGCAGTCCGGCCGCATTTCCCAGGAGCAGCTCAACCAGTCCGTAGCCCGGATTTTGCAGTGGAAGCACAACCTGGGCCTGCTGCAGGAGTAAAATCGGCTTTGCGTACGATTTGCTTGCCGCATTCATGAGCGCTTCTGGACCGTATCTCATTCTCTGCGCTGTGCTGGCATGGGCGCACAGTAAAAGCAATCCTGTTTCCCGGGGAAATCCGGCACGGACGGACAATCAATATTCATGCGTCAAATGTGTTGGCGCCGTTGCCGCATGGATATTTATTCAGCAGGGGCTCCAGAACCGGATTGCCCAAAAACAGGACGGGGAAATGTGGCGGCTGCAAGGCTGTAAAAAAACGCAAAAAGCCCAAAAAAATGCTTGACATTTTGAGATTGTATGCTATAATAAGCGTGTTCTGCTTGAGCCGCCGGTATAGCTCAGTTGGTAGAGCAGCTGATTTGTAATCAGCAGGTC
>CAYLHM010000118.1:0-3916 GCA_964383485.1 uncultured Oscillospiraceae bacterium | reverse complement strand
ACGGGGCCACGGGATTTGTCAAGCCGCGCCTCGATGACCACACCCTTGGCCCGGCGGTTGGGATTGGCCTTCAGCTCCTGCACCTCGGCGGTGAGAATGACCATCTCCAGCAGCTCCGCCAGGCCCTGGCCGGTTTTGGCGGAGATGGGGCAGATCACGGTGTCGCCGCCCCATTCCTCCGGGACCAGATCATACTCGGTAAGCTGCTGCTTGATCCGTTCGGGGTTGGCAGTGGGCTTATCCATTTTGTTGATGGCCACAATGATGGGAATTTTGGCGGCCTTGGCATGGTTGATGGACTCGATGGTCTGGGGCATGATGCCGTCGTCCGCCGCCACCACCAGAATGGCGATATCCGTACACATGGCGCCCCTGGCACGCATGGCGGTAAAGGCCGCATGGCCGGGGGTGTCCAGGAAGGTCACGGTATGGCCGCCCACATCCACGGTGTAGGCGCCGATGTGCTGGGTGATGCCGCCGGCCTCGCCGGCCGTGACGGAGGTCTTGCGGATGGCATCCAAAAGGCTCGTCTTGCCGTGGTCCACATGGCCCATGACCACCACCACGGGGCCGCGGGCTTGCAGCTCCTCGGCGGTGTCCACATGGTCGTCGATGATCTGCTCCTCGATGGTCACGGTGATCTCCCGCTCCACCTTGCAGCCCATTTCCGTGGCCACAAATTCGGCGGTGTCGAAGTCGATGGTCTGGTTGATCCCGGCCATCACGCCGTTTTTCATCAGCAGCTTGATCACATCGCTGGCGGTTTTCTTCATGCGGCTGGCCAGCTCGCCCACGGTGATCTCGTCGGGGATCTTCACGGTGACGGGGGCCTTCCGGGCCACCTCCATTTGCAGGCGGCGGAGCTTCTCCTGCTCCTCGTTGCGGGACTTGTTGCCCTTGAACTTGCCGTCCTTTTTGTTCTGCTGCTGGCCCTTTTTGCCGCCGATGCGCTGCTTGCCGCCCTGATAGTTCTGCACACGCTCGGAAACCAGATTGTCCACATCGGCAAAGCGGTTGGCGTTCACCTGCACGGCGGAGGTATCCACCACCCGGCGCTCCCGCCGCCGCTCCGGCTGGGCGGGCTTGGCCTCCTTGGGCTTGCTTTCCGGCTTCTGCCCGGGCTTTCCGCTCTCCGTCTTGCCGGTGTCGGCCTTGGGGGGCTTCGCCGGCTCGGTCTTGACCGGCTCGGCCTTGGGGGCGGGCTTCACGGCAAACACCTGCTCCAGGGAAGCGATCTGATTGTGCTGGGTGATGTGGTCAAACAGCACATTGAGCTGCTCCTCGGTGAGGACCTGGGCCGGGGACTTGGGCTTTTCAAAATAGTTGGAGATGATCTCCGTAATTTTCTTGGTTGCAACGCCGAAATCCGCCGCTGCATCCTTGATCCGATATTTCACAACAATACTCATATATACACCTCCAAAATCATGGGTTTTTGCTGGAATGCTTCTTGCCGAAGCGCCGGTTGCGCCGGTGGGCCTTGGCCTCCTGGGCGAGCTTCCGGTTGCGGTCGGTCAGGTGCTGCAAATGATCCAGCGCCTGCTGATGCTTCCCGGCATCGTCCAGGCTCTGCACCAGGGCCAGGGCCAGGGCCGGATCGGTGATGGCGGCAATGGCCAGCTCCGAGCGCCCGATGGCCGCTCCCATCTCGTCCTTGGAGCAGGGCAGGCGCAGGCACTGCTGACTGGTACCGGCGGCAAAGCTCTGGGCACGCCGCCAGGTATGCTCGGAAGCGTCCCGGGCCACCAAAATCAGGTGGGCACGGACGGCTCTTGCGGCGGCGCCCACCGGCTCCTCCCCCAGCTCTGCCAGTCCGGCTTTCCGGGCCAGGGCCAGATAGCTCAGTGCTTTATCCATGCTGCAGCCCTCCGATCTCCTTTTCCATGCGCTGGTAGATCTCCTCCGGGATCTCAATTTCCAGGCAGCGCTCCAGAGCCTTGGATTTGCGGGCTTTTTTCAGGCATTCGGGATCGGGGCAGATGTAGGCGCCCCGGCCGTTCAGCTTGCCGCTGAAATCCAGCACGGCGCTGCCCTCGGTGGTGCGCACGATGCGCAGCATTTCCCGCTTGCTTTTGCGTTCGCGGCAGCCCATACACTGCCTCTGAGGGATTTTTTTCTGCATACTACTCCCTCCCCGGCGGTTTATTCAGCCGCTACCTCCGCCTGAGAGGCGGGCTTGATGTCGATTTTGTAGCCGGTGAGCCGGGCGGCCAGGCGGGCGTTCTGGCCCTCCTTGCCGATGGCCAGGCTGAGCTGATCGTCCGGCACGATCACCCGGCAGGCTTTCTGCCCGGGGATCAGGGTGCAGGAGATCACATTGGCGGGGCTGAGGGCGGACTGGACATAGGCGCAGGGATCCTCGCTCCAGGCCACGATGTCGATTTTCTCTCCGTGCAGCTCCTGCACCACCGCCGCCACACGGGCATTCCGGGGGCCGATGCAGGCGCCGATGGGATCCAGGCCCTCCACCGTAGAGCGCACGGCCATTTTGGAGCGGGAGCCGGGCTCTCTGGAGATGTTGCGCACCTCCACCTGCCCGTCGGCAATCTCCGGGGTCTCCAGCTCAAAGAGGCGGCGCACCATATTGGGGTGGGTGCGGGACACCCGCACCAGGGAGCTGCGCTCCGGCCGCCGGGCATCCAGGACATAGGCCTTCAAAAGCTGGCCCTCGGTGTACTGCTCGCCGGGGATCTGCTCCTCACTGCGCAGCACGGCGGTGAAGCTCTCGTCGCCCTGGCCCATCTGGAGGATCACATCGCCGTTTGGCTCAATGCGCTGCACCACGCCGGTGAGCAGCTCCTGGGCCTTGCTGCTGAAGCTCTCGTTGCTGCCCCGCTCGGCCTCCCGAATGCCCTGAATGACCACCTGCTTGGCGGTCTGGGCGGCAATGCGCCCGAATTTTTGAATGTCCACGGGGATATACAGGTTGTCGCCCACCTGGATATTGGGGTCGATGGTGCGGGCCTGGTCGATGTGGATTTCCAGCGCCAGATCCTGGGGATCCTCCACCACGGCCTTGACCTGGAACATGGACAGGTTGTCTTCCGTCAGGTTCACCACCACATTGTCCGCCGGCAGGACCCGGTGATCCTCCCGGTCTCTGCGGTAGGCGTTGGTGAGGGCCTGCTTCAGCCGATCCACCATATAGTCCACGGGAATGCCCTTGAGCTTTTCCAGATCCCGCAGGCTTGCAAAAATCTCTGCCCCGATGTTCACCTGAGGTTCCGGGGCGTTCTTTTTGGATTTGGTCGTTCTGGCCATAATCGTTTGTTCCTCCTCTAAAATTCTACACGAAGCCGCACCAGAGCGACCTCTGATTTCTGAAATTGAATGGTTTCCTTCCCCGCCTGGACGGTAAGCACGCCGTCTTCATATCCTGCCAGCACACAGGGCAGCTCCTTGACCCCGTTGCGGGGGCGGTAGAGCTTCACGGTGATGGGGCTGCCCATAAATTGGGCAAAGTCGCCGGGGCGCTTCAGGGGCCGCTCCAGCCCGGCGGAGCAGACCTCGAACAGGTAGCTTTCGGGAATGGGGTCGGCCTGGTCTAAAATGGGGTCCATGGCCCTGGAGATGGCCTCGCAGTCGCTGATGTCCACGCCCCCGGCCTTGTCGATATACAGCCGCAGGAAGCGCTGATCCCCCTCCCGGACATATTCCACATCCCACAGGCTGCACCCCTGGGCCTCCACGATCGGCTGGGCCAGGGCTGTGACCTGGTCGGTAATTTTCATGTCATCGCCTCTTTCATGGATTGATGGGTTCATTAAGAAAGAGACAGGGGCAAGCCCTGTCTCCTAAAGTCTAACATCGAACATGGGTATTATACCACGCTTTCCCGGTGTTTGCAAGAGGTTTTTTCGGTTTTTTATAAAATTTTTTATCGAAATGCTTTTTTGGAAAAAGAACCGCCGGGCAG
>CAYLHM010000117.1:0-3917 GCA_964383485.1 uncultured Oscillospiraceae bacterium | reverse complement strand
GGTGAAAAAGGAACTTCAAGCCATTGCATTTTGCCAATGGGTATGTTATAATATTGGAAAATTTTAAGGAGGATTTTGTGTAATGCCTGAAACCAATAAAATTCCCAAGCGCAGCGAACTGGCCCGTGAGGATCAGTGGGCCATCGAGGATCTGTTCCCCAGCGATGAGGCCTGGGAGCAGGAGCTGGAGTCTGTCCGCCAGGAGGGCCGGAAGCTGGCCGATTTCGAGGGCAAGCTGGGCAGCAGCGCCGAAACCCTGTGCGCCTATCTCCAGGCTGATGAGGCTCTGGGCCGGCGGATCGAGCATCTGGCCTACTACTGCTTCTGCCAGTCCGATACTGACACCCGCAACGCCACTTATCAGGCCATGTCCGGCAAGTTCACCAGCGTGATGGTGGGCCTGAGGGCTATGCGCAGCTTTGAAACCCCGGAGATCATGGCCATTTCCGATGAGGAGCTGGAGGGCTTTTACGCCGCCTGCCCGGCCCTGGAGCGCTACCGCCGTGCCCTGACCGACACCCGCCGTTTTCGGGAACACACCCTGTCCCAGGCAGAGGAGCGGCTGCTGGCGGCGGCAGGGGAGATGGCCCAGACCCCGGACAATGTGTACGGCGCCTTTGCCGATGCGGACATTCGCTTTGACGATGCGGTGGATGCCGAGGGCAAGACCCACCCCCTGACCCAGGGCACCTTTGTATCCTACGAGGAAAGCCCGGATCGGGTCCTGCGGAAAAGCGCTTACGAAAATCTGTATGCCAGCTTCAATCAGTACCGCAACACCGCCGCCGGTCTGCTGAACGGCCAGTTCAAGAGGCTCCAATTCTTTGCAGATGCCCGGAAATATCCCAGCACCCTGGATGCCGCCTTGTTCGGCAACAATGTGCCCACCTCGGTATATCTGAACCTGATCGAGGCCGTCCACCAGAACATGGACAAGATGCACCGCTATGTCCGCCTGCGCAAGAAGCTCCTGGGTGTGGACGAGCTGCACTTCTATGATGTGTACACCCAGCTGGTTCCCAGCGCCGACCGGCGGATCCCCTTTGCCGAGGCCAAGCAGACCGTGTACGATGCCCTGGCGCCCCTGGGCGAGGACTACCGCAAAATTTTGAAGGAGGGCTTCGACAACCGCTGGATCGATGTGTACCAGAACGAGGGCAAGCGCAGCGGCGCCTATTCCGCCGGAACGGATGTTCACCCCTTTGTGCTGCTGAACTACACCGGCACCCTGGACAGCGAGTTCACCCTGGCACATGAGATGGGCCACGCCCTGCACTCCTACCACTCCTACAAGCACCAGAATTTCGTGGATGCGGACTATGTGATCTTTGTGGCTGAGGTGGCCTCCACCTGCAACGAGGCCCTGCTGATGGAGTACCTCCTGGGCAAGACCACCGACCGCAAGGAGCGGGCCTACCTGATCAACCACTTCCTGGAGCAGTTTAAGGGCACCCTGTACCGCCAGACCATGTTTGCCGAATTTGAGCTGAACATCGGCCGCATGGTGCAGCAGGGTCAGAGCCTTACCGCCGATGCCCTGTGCGCCGAGTATCGCCGCCTGAACGAGCTGTATTTCGGCCCGGATATGGTGGTGGACGATCAGATCGCCGTGGAGTGGGCCAGGATCCCCCATTTCTATTCCAACTACTATGTGTTCCAGTATGCCACCGGCTATGCCGCCGCCATCGCCCTGTCCCGCCGGATCCTGAAGGAGGGCGAGCCTGCGGTGAAGGACTACATTGGCTTCCTGTCCGGCGGCTGCTCCAAGAGCCCCATCGATCTACTCAAGGGCGCCGGCGTGGATATGACCAGCCCGGAGCCGGTGCAGCAGGCACTTCAGCTCTTTGGCGAGCTGCTTGACGAGATGGAGCAGCTGACGGAGGAAGGCTGATGCCCGACATTTTCCTGCCCACCCTGCACACCTTTGCCATGAACAACATCTTCACCGGCTCCTGGGGGGCTTTCCGCTTCCGGGCGGAGCCGAAGGTGGTGATGCGCAATGCCAAAGAGGTGGATTTTGAAAGCAGCTCCATCCATGCCGAGTTTTGGCACGGCCCCTATTGCTATGAAAAAAGCACCATGGAGGGGGAGCAGACCTTTCCCATGTCCGAGGAGGGCCGCCAGGCCATGAAGGATTGGCTGGAGGAGCATATCTGAGCGGCGCTGATGAAATGGCAGGAACATGGTCGTCAGCGGCGGTGATGGCCTATGCGCGGGTCAAATAAATGCAAATTGGAGGTTGCTCCTTTCATGAAAAAAACGGAAAAAGCGATCCGATATACGGCCACAGCTCTGTGCGGATCGTTCCTCCTGGTTTCCCTGGGGCTGATGCTGGCTAGAGGACAGATTTCAGATGCTCTTTTGTGTCTGCTGTCGGCGGTTCTGCTCCTGGCCCCGGCCGGGTTTGAAAAGCTCCTAAAGTGCAAATTCGGGCTGGGTGTGTATCTGTTCTTTACCATCTATGCCATCGGCCCCATCCTTGGCTCCGGGTATAAGCTGTATTACATAACGGACTGGTGGGATAAGCTGCTGCATATTTCCGGCGGCGTGGCCTTTGCCCTGGTGGGCGCAGCCATTTTTCAAAAAGCCGATGGACAGCGCAGGAACCGCATTCTGGCAGCGGTGTTTGCCTTCTGCTTTTCCGTGACCCTGGCCGCCATGTGGGAGTTTTTTGAGTTCGGCTCGGATCGGCTGTTCGGAACGGATATGCAGCGGGACACGGTGATCACGGCCATTCACTCCCGCAACCTGGGAGCGGGACTTGGGGACACGGGCGCCATTGAGAACATCACCCAGGTCCGTGTCAACGGCCAGAGCCTGCCGGGCTATCTGGACATTGGCCTCATGGATACCATGCTGGATATGTTGCTGGAAACCCTGGGCGCACTGGTGGGAACGGTCGGGTATGCGCTGGACAGGAAGAAGCGCCTGCTGGCATTTCAGGAGCCGGAACAGGCGGAAATCCGCCAATAAGCGGCAAACCATGGGAAAAAATCGGATTTTGCCGTGGCTTTCCATTGACTTTCCTGCGGGAATATGCTATAATCCTAGAAGTTATGGTTGTGGAACCAACATTTTCAAATAAGGAGCTGCTTAACATGGAAAGAATTCAGACCATTGAAACCCGCAATCTGTGCGCCAGCGCTGCCAACGGCGGCTGCGGCGAGTGCCAGACCTCCTGCCAGTCTGCCTGCAAGACCAGCTGCGGTGTGGCAAACCAGAAGTGCGAGAACGCTGACAAGTAAGGGAAGCGCCGCTTCTCCGGAAAATGCCGCCCGGTTCCAAGGCGGCATTTTTTATGGATTGGAGGAATTTACATATGATGCACCAATATCAGCTGAATGGCTACAATATCGTGCTGGATACCTGCTCCGGCTCCGTACACGCCGTGGACGAGGTGGCCTATGACATCATCGCCCTGTTCCCGGATCACAGCCGGGAGGAGATCATTGCCGCAGAGCTTCAGAAATACGGCCATCGCCCCGATGTGACCCGGCAGGAGCTGGAGCAGTGCTACGACGATGTGCAGGCGCTGCAAGCGGCCGGGAAGCTCTTCACCCCGGACACCTTTGCGCCCATCGCCGGGGAGCTGAAAAACCGCACCGGCAACATTGTCAAGGCCCTGTGCCTTCATGTGGCCCACACCTGCAACCTGAACTGCTCCTACTGCTTTGCCAGCCAGGGCAAGTACCACGGTGACCGGGCGCTCATGTCCTTCGAGGTGGGCAGGCAGGCCCTGGACTTCCTGGTGGCCCATTCCGGCAGCCGCCGGAATTTGGAGGTGGATTTCTTCGGCGGCGAGCCGCTGATGAACTGGGAGGTTGTAAAAAAGCTGGTAGCCTACGCCCGCTCCATCGAAAAGGAGCATGGCAAGAATTTCCGCTTCACCCTCACCACCAACGGGATGCTCATCGACG
>CAYLHM010000116.1:0-3952 GCA_964383485.1 uncultured Oscillospiraceae bacterium | reverse complement strand
CCGACTATGTCGGCGGCATGGATCTGGTGGAGAAGATCACCAAGGAGAACTGGTTTGATTTTGATGTCGTTGTCGCTTCTCCCGACATGATGGGCATTGTCGGCCGTCTTGGTAAGATCCTTGGCCCCAAGGGCTTGATGCCCTCCCCCAAGGCCGGCACCGTGACCCCCAATGTGGCCGCTGCCGTCAAGGAAATCAAAGCCGGTAAGGTGGAGTACCGTCTGGACAAGACCAACATCATCCACTGCCCCATCGGCAAGGTGTCCTTCGGCACCGAGAAGCTGCTGGAGAATATGGACACGCTGGTTCGGGCCGTGGTGCGGGCCAAGCCCGCCGCCGCCAAGGGCCAGTATATCCGCTCCTGCACCGTGGCCTCCACCATGGGCCCCGGCGTGAAGGTCAACACCGCCAAATACGGCAACTAATTGAGAAAAGCCCCGGAGGTCAGCGCTTCCGGGGCTTTCCGTACAAAAAAGAAGAAAAAGTTGCAAAAAATGCTTGACAAGCTGCCGCTTCTTTGCTATAATACCAAAGTTGCCAAAGACAGCAGGTGCCGTAAGGCGTAAATCCTGCCGAGGTGCGCTTGAATGTAGTTTCTGCGTGTCTTTCTGTCTTCTGGCAGGAAGACATTTTTCTTTTCGGAGGTGAACATTATGCCCAACGCAAAGGTTCTTGAGAGCAAAAAGGCCGTTGTAGACACCCTGACCGGTAAAATCAAGGAAGCTACTTCCGTGGTTTTCGTGGATTACAAGGGTATCACCGTCGCTCAGGATACCGAGCTGCGTAAGCAGTTCCGTGAAGCCGGTGTCGAGTACGCCGTTGTGAAGAACACCCTCACCCGTTTCGCAACCAGAAATGTGGGTTACGATTTCGACGAGGTTCTGAACGGCACCACCGCTATGGCTTCCACCACCGGCGATCCCATCGCCCCTGCCCGCATCGTATGCGAATTTGCCAAGAAGAACAAGAACGCTCTGTCCATCAAGGGCGGCGTTGTTGAAGGCAGCGTCCTGACAACCGATCAGCTGAACGGTTTCGGCGAGCTGCCCAGCAAGAATGCCCTGGTCGCTCAGGTTCTCGGTACCTTCCTGGCCCCGATCTCCAGCCTGGCTTTCGTCCTGGATCAGATCCGGGAGCAGAAGGAAGGCGGCGCTCCCGCTGCCGAAGCTCCTGCTGAAGCCTGATAAACCCAAATCCCACAAAAACAAATCATTTATTTAGGAGGATTATTACAATGGCTAGTGAAAAAGTCACTGCTCTCGTTGAGGAAGTGAAGGGTCTGACCGTTCTGGAGCTGTCCGAGCTGGTACACACCCTGGAAGATGTTTTCGGTGTTTCCGCCGCTGCCGCTGCTGTGGCCGGCCCCGCTGTGGCTGCCGCTCCTGTTGAGGAGGAGAAGACCGAGTTTGATGTGGTCCTGAAGTCCGCCGGCGCTTCCAAGCTGGGCGTGATCAAGGTCGTCCGTGCCGTGACCGGCCTGGGCCTGAAGGATGCCAAGGACCTGGTTGACAACTGCCCCAAGACCCTGAAGGAGGGCATCTCCAAGGAAGACGCCGAGAAGCTCGTTGCCGATCTGAAGGAAGCCGGCGCCGAGGCCGAGCTGAAGTAAGTATTGCTTCTACTCCATACAGCCGCCGAACCCCGGCGGCTGTTTCCATATAGAGCTGCAAATGAGCGGCCATTGCGAACCAGCCCGAAGGCTGGTGTGGCGATCTCCCAGCTTCTTTGTGTAGAAGCCCATACCAATTTTGGGTATTTCCATATCCGTGTCCGCACCGGCTCATCATGATACATGACATTTTTATCCCATAACCACACAGGAGGTTTTCCATGGACGGTTTACTTGATCAACTCCAATCTCTGGTGCCGGAAGGCTTTTCCGTCGCCAGCTTTCTCCAGGCAGCCGCCCTGCTTTGCATCGGCTCTCTGGTTCTGGGCTTTCTGGGGCGGGTGGCCTTTGGCCATCGTTCCGTGCTGAACCAGAGCGTGTCCTCATCTATCGGCATTCTGTTTATCTATGCCGTCACGGTTGTGATCCACAGCTACGGCGTCAACCTGAACTTCCTGGTCACGCCCCTGCCCTTTGTTTCCATCGCCGGGGAGTACCTGCGGGTGTTCTCCTTCCAGGCTGCCGGCTATGTGCAGATCTGCGGCGAGGTGCTGAGCATGATCATTTTGGCATTCCTGGTCAATTTGGTCAACGGCTGGCTGCCCCAGGGCAAGCATATGCTGGGCTGGCTGTTCTTCCGCTGCCTGTCGGTAGCCCTGGCCATGCTGCTCCACGCACTTGTGACCCAGCTTCTGGCCGTTTGGCTGCCGGAGGGTCTGCTCACCTGGGCGCCGGTAATCCTGCTGGGGCTGCTGGTGCTGATGCTGGCAGTGGGCGCCCTGAAATTCCTGGTGGGTGCCGCCCTGTCCACCGTCAATCCCCTGATCGCCGTTCTGTACACCTTCTTCTTTGCCAGTGTCATCGGCAAGCAGCTTTCCAAGGCCATGCTGACCACAGCCCTGATTGCCGCGCTGGTTTGGGGGCTGAACGCCATCGGCTGTACGGTGGTCTTTATTGGGGAAGCAGCGCTGATCGCCTATTTGCCGCTGATGATCATATTGCTGCTGCTGTGGTATCTGGTGGGCAAAATTTTATAATGTGAATTTTTTGAAAAGTCTATAAAAAACACTTTACAAGCGGGATATTCTGTGCTATAATTCAGATAAGAATAATTCTTATTTAGGGGGTCATTATGGAGCCGCACACCAGGCAATTTCGCAAGCGAAGCGCCATTCTGGCCTGCCTGCGCAGTACCCAGGCACACCCCTGCGCCGAATGGGTCTACCGCCAGCTCAAGCCCGACTTCCCCGACCTTTCTCTTGGCACGGTGTATCGCAACCTGACTCTGTTTAAGGAGCAGGGGCTCATCCAAAGCCTTGGCAGCGTGGACGGGGTGGAGCGGTTTGATGCCAATATGGAGCCTCACGCCCACTTCCTGTGCAGGCAGTGCGGTTCCATTACAGACCTGCCCCAGCCGGAGCAGGCGGCACAGCTTTGTGTTTCAGCCGCCGCCCAGGTTTCCGGGCAAATCGTGGGCTGTAGCCTGCGCTTTTATGGCCTGTGCCGGGCCTGCGTACAGAAAAATTCTGAATACACATTTTCTGACGAAAAGTTGGAAAATGATGAAATTTTATGAATTATGGAGGAATTTCACATGAAAAAGTTTGTATGTCCCGTTTGCGGCTATGTCCTGGAAGCCGAGTCCATTCCCGAGGGCTTTGTCTGCCCCGTCTGCAAGGTGCCCGGCACCAAGTTCAAGGTCATGGACGACACCAAGCTGGCCGCCGAGCATGAGTTCGGCGTGTACGAGACCACCGTTGCCAACAACCCCGACATCTCCGCCGAGGACAAGGCCTATATCCTGGAGCAGTTGAAGGCCAACTTCAACGGCGAGTGCAGCGAAGTGGGTATGTACCTGTGCATGGCCCGCATTGCGCACCGGGAGGGCTATCCTGAGATTGGCCTGTACTGGGAAAAGGCCGCCTACGAGGAGGCGGAGCACGCTGCCAAGTTTGCCGAGATGCTGGGCAGCACCCTGGAGCCCAACATGACCACTTCCACCAAGAAGAACCTGGCATGGCGTGTGGACTGCGAGTTCGGTGCTACCGCCGGCAAGGTCGACCTGGCCAAATGCGCCAAGAAGAACGGCCTGGATGCCATTCACGACACCGTCCATGAGATGGCCCGTGACGAGGCCCGCCATGGCAAGGCCCTGAAGGGTCTGCTGGATCGCTACTTCAAGTAAGAGGTAGACCCATGAAATATGTCTGCAATGTGTGCGGCTGGGTCTACGACGAGGACGAGACCGGTGTCAAGTGGGAGGATCTGCCCGAGGATTTCACCTGCGAGCTTTGCGGCGTAGGGAAAGAGGACTTCTCCCCCGAGGAATAAGCAAATAACCGA